>JBEBWU010000020.1:0-11481 GCA_040391985.1 Entomomonas sp.
AGATGGTCAACTGGAGGAGCAATATATACGCCTTAATGGTAAATTTGAGGGTGTGTATAAAACATGGCATGATAACGGTCAGCTTGCTTCAGAAAAAACCTATAAAGAAGGGAAAATAGTAGGAGAGGCAAAAGGATGGGATAAACAAGGTAAATTACTGTATACCCATCGTTATAAAAATGGTCATATATTGTGGCCTCAGAAACTATAAGCGACAGATTAAAATAAACAGAATAATTATAGTGGTAGTGAAAAAATGGGACTAATTCGATATTGGATAATAGTGGCAAATTGTTTATTAGTGGCTAGTAATGGTTGGGCAGCGGTTAATCCGCCCACTGTGCAAGATAAAGGTGAGCAACAGTTTGTAACAGGGTTCGTGTTAGGCAGTGTAGTGGCTTACGCGTTACATAATTATTACAGCTATTATCAACAATGCCCAGAAGATATTGAGCCATTAAACCTACCTGATATTAGTTATTTTGCAGAGAGTCCATTAGATCGTGTGAGTGTTAATAAACAATGTACGCTGAGTATTCACTATAAAGATGATGCAACGATTGTAGAAGGTTTACGTGGTAAAACATTAACTATTAAAGAAGCGATGACCTCAGGTAAGGAAGAGCAGAGCTTTACAGGGCAGTGTAGCTTTAATGGGGACAGCCGTTATGCGCCCACTAAAGATTGTCAATTAACCGAGAAGCAACAAGCAGCACTTACACCACAAGTACTCGCATTAGGCACTTGGTACAGCAAACTCTATAGCGATCAAGGTGCTGTTCCTAGCTTAAGGGCTCCTATGAATGAAGCTGTATTACTTGCCTTTGAACAAAAAAAATTGCTCACTAACTATTATATTAAACATGGTCAATGTCCTAAAGATAATCAAGTTTTAGGCGTTCTACCTGCAGCAGAAATTACAGGTGCTTTTGTGGAAAGTGTTGTTGTTGAGGGGTGCGATATAATTGCAACATTAAAAAATCAAAAAAATCTATTTCCAGAATTACGGGGTAAGTCTTTAATTCTAAGAATGGTACCCACCAATCAAAAGGGTATTTTTAACTGGCAATGTGGATCAGATGCTGCAGTTAAATTTTTACCTAAACAGTGTCAGTAGTTGTAGGATTTTAATGGATGTTTAACAGTCATAAACAACCCATTGTGTGGTTGATAGCGTTAATAGGATTAATTACAGGAATTAGTTATTTAACTGTTTACTTAATAACAACTCCCTATCAATTAATAACTAATGGTGCATTGGTTAGTTGTTTGGTAACAGGTGTTTTACTGTTATCACTGTTTGCACGTATACAAAATGGCGAATATGCCTATCCGCGATGGTGTGTTTTTATTATTGCTGTATTGCTAAGTATAGGTTGTCAGCTGCTGTTAAAGTATTGGGATCCATTATTTATTGATGTAGTAGGGCGCAAGCGTTATTGGTCAATAATGGCAGAGCCAAGCCGTATTTATTATATAACCTGTTGGGCGCTGTTAGCGATTTTATTGCTGATAGCAACCTGTTGGTTATTATTAAGACTCACTAAACACTTTGTGGTATTTGGCTTTTATGAACTTTCACCAATGGCCATATTAGTAGGTTTTAGTGCTTGGACGATAGGTTTAGATTGTTACCTAACACCCTCTCTATTAAAAACCTTAAGCTTTGATTTGGCTAGTTTATTAACTATTACCAATGAGGATATAGTGCAGTGGTTATATAGAGGATTAATTGCTATTTTTATCCTTATTAAAATAGTGATTGCTATACTTTATCAGCGAAAGTGGTTCGAGAAAGTACAGCGATTATTGTGGATTAGCATTACTATCTGGTTGGTTATGTTATTAGCTAATATGGCGCTAATAGCACTAACCAATTTATTTGTTAGCTATATTGGTACTGCTGGTGTTATAGTAAGTTATTATGTATTAGTAGCAATGGTTACTGTATTAATATTTCAATTATTTTTAAAGGAATAAGTTATTAAAGAATTTTTATAAATAAAATAAATTTAGATTAATTCAATAACTTGGGTTTACATTAAGACTTAATAAAAGATTATTTATTTGCTTTCTAGGTAATTAATTTTATAAGTTTGTATTAAGGGGAAGGGCAAATGAATAGTATTGTGTCTATTACAGACATCATGACAAAAGCGCAGTATTGCCATAGTCAGCAAAACAGTAAGCAAGCATTGCAATATTATTTACAAGAAGCAGATAAAGGGAATGCAAACGCCATGTTTAGCATTGCTTGTATCTATCGTTATAGTGATGATATCAAACGAAATTGTGGACAAGCATTACAGTGGTTTCAAAAAGCTGCTGATAATGGGATTGTAGAGGCACTGTATGAAGCAGGGCTAATTCTTGTGGATGAAGAAGACTATCAACAAGCATTCAATTATTACTTAAAAGCAGCTGATCAAAATAATATCAATGCTATGTTTGAGATTGCTCACCTGTATTTAAATGGTGAAGGTGTGCAAGAAGATCCGCAACAAGCAAAAATATGGTTTAAAAAAGCAGCTGAATTAGGGCACGAAGGGGCTCAAGAAGTATTAGATAGAATGCAGGTTTTTAAGTTACTTAATAAATAAGCATTGTCTAATTAATAAGTTGTATTAGCTTAGATTTGAGCTGATACTTTTGTGGCTTAGAGTCATACCTAATCTGACAGGTTACTTTGTGCCCATAAATAGTGGACATATTTTCGATATTAATCCCATATAAATAAGCCGTAATTACATATATCTATTACCTAAAGTGTTGTTCTCATTTGTTATATGCGGCCTCTGATGAACTCGTATTGATAGTTATTTTGTATGGCTACGATACCATATTCTAGATTGATGACCATTGGTAGGCTCTTTACGAATCTCAAATTGTTTAGACTCATGAAGTACATGACGCCAACTGTTACAACCATATCTCTTAGGTGAGTGATCTGCTCTGTGTTTTTTGATATATTCAATAGCACATTGCAAAGATGTCCATTCCTCTTGATTTAATTTGGTTTCTGCATCTTTTAGCAAAGCTACAATGGTACTACGCTCCCATTGGACACCTTCCCCATTTGGTAGAATTCCATGAAAAAAATAATCATGTATCACAGGTGTATTTATAAACGCACTTAAGTCTCCTACATCGGAAAATGATTCTAGTAGTTGACGGAATTGATGGATATGTCGATCAAAACGTTGATAACAATCATCTAGATAGATAACAGCCAACTGACAGTCTTCTTTTGATGAGAGAGGATATTTTTTCAAAAAACAGTGTACCAGCTCATTACGCAAATTGACTAGCTCTGCTAATTCTGTGGTAAAGCTTTTATAATACTCAGGAGACAGTTCGAGCTTATACACTATGTGAATATGAGGTTGGTCTAGATCATCAGGCAAATCGTCATCTTCCATTGAGTTAGCTGATGTCTGACATATAAGGACATTATTTATGAAGTCTTTTGTGATCTGCCCCAGAGTCTTTGTAGCAAAAGAATTCTCTCTAGTCTCTTTTATTGATTGAATATCACTAAGTAGCCCTTTAATTTCACAATTAGAAACAAATGTTTTTATGACATGTTCATAGCTTTGAAAATATAATGTAAGGCCCCCATACTTTTGCTTAATAACATTCTTCATTTCAGCAAGATCTTGCGCTTTAATATTATTAGGGTTGTTCTCTATCATACCTGTATCGTTTATCCTATACGCAGTGTGTGTAACTATCTCTTAAAATAAGACGAAAAAACTCTGCTATAAATTAAGAGGAAATTACTTTGATAAAATATCGTTATAGCTTTGTTGGGGATAGTTTGGAATAGCATAAATAAGTCTGTTGATAAGTATAGCAATGGCCAGCTAAGTTTTTTAATTAGTATAACTTAGCTGATTAGTTAATTACTGTGCAGTAAAATCATCTTTGGTAAGGTTGACAGGTTTACCATTAGCATCTTCTGCTGAAATAACCTTTCCTTGCTCAAAGGTTGCCTTAAAACGTATAGGACCATTTTGCTGCCAAATTTTCCATTCGCCTTCTTCTTTACCTGCTAGGTATTGTCCCTCAATATATTTACTACCATCCTCATACCAAAGGTTTGCTTTTCCATTAACTAAATCATTTTCAAAGTGCATCTCCATCCATTTAACGCCTTTTTCTGTCCATTCTGTAAAAGTACCCTGACGCTTGCCCTTAATAAAATGTCCTGAGCCTGCTTTTTGCCCATTTCTATACCATTGCACAAAAAATCCATCAATACTTAATGGGTCAATTGCTGTGAGGTCCTCTTTATTATGAATAATAAAAGGATCGGTCTGTTTAGTTTTGGTATCAATAAAAAAACTCTGCACTAAATAACCATTGGATTGAATTTTTAATAGCTGGCGATAGCTACCTGTAGGGGATGGTTTGGTGATGTTATTACCACGCTCATCAAAATAAGCAATAGTAGTATTTTCAACTAATTTAGGTGTTTGAGTACAGGCTGATAGAAACAGAGCAATACAGCCAAAGACAATAAAACGAAAGAACATAGTTATCATAGTAAATTTTCCATTTGTTCACACCATGGTTGACTTATGCTAACAGAAAAGACCAAGTAAATTAAATAATTACTAGAGAAGGATTACGTAAAATTAGTTATACTTCACTATAGAATTTAGTTGGATGACAGGGTATAGAGTGAAAAACGCTTTATTAGTTATATTATTTTTATTTAGTTTGACTAGTTTTGCTACTGAGCAGACTACATTGATTAATCAGGCAGACTCTGTAGCAGATAACACCTTGCAAGAAGGTAAGATTATTGCTTATTACGATGAAGATTGGCAGCAAGTGCCAGCTAATGGAAAAGTGTCTTACTATCGTAAATTAATCTCTATTGATGCTAACAAAGGTTATTGGATACAAGATTTTTATACAGATACTCACACAAAGCAAATAGACCCTGTTTTAGTTGTGGATAAGAGTGATATTTTGCAAGGACATATTACACCTATTGAAGGTGAGGTAATGGTGTGGTTTAAGGATGGTCTTAAAAAAGAGCAAAGTAAATATCAAAATGGGCAGATACAGTCTGTTATAAAATGGCATAGAAATGGTCAAAAAGGGTTAGAGGGTTATTATCAACAAGGTGAAAGAAATGGAACTTGGACTGGTTGGTACCAAAATGGTAATAAACGTTGGCAGGGTAGTTTTGAAAGGGGAAAACGCCAGGGTTTATGGACAATATGGTCAATTAGAGGTAATAAAGATCAAGAAATGCAATTTGAACAGGGAGAGAAAATTGCTCAATGGCAAGATTTTGAAGAAGAACAATAAAGGTTAGTCAGTTTTAAATGATTAGATTATAAGAAAAAGATTGCAATGGAAGGTAAGCATGCATAATGGACTCATGGCATCTATTAGGTAAAGTTATTATAATAATTGTGGTGTTTATATTTTTAAAATAGTTGGATGGCTTTATAAATAGGCTATTTTTCTTCCTATTCACATTGTATTTCTCACTCTTTTTTATCCTCACTTGATCATATCTTCCTATAAATCTTAGTAGTTAATTTCTTTAAAAGTGTTCTCTGTATTGTGGAGTAGTTTTTAGCAAAATAATAAAAATATCTATAAATAGCATATTTCTAAGCTGTATTTATTTCTATTAAAAGTATTTTATATAACTTTTTCACTATTATTTTTTCTGTACTAATTTATTTTTAATTATTACATGTAATTTATTGATAATTTCACATGTAATATATATAATTTCTCCTATGTTTAATAACTATTACTTCCAATAGTAAAAAAACACAGAAAAAATAGGTTTATAGGAGGGGCATGATGGGATTTATACTTGGCTGTTTGATTATTGCTATTGTTGCTGCAATAGCTAGTGCTATAAATGCTTTAGCTGCTCATTGGGCTGCTGCATTAGCAGAAGCAGAATATCCAGATTATAGTGAGACATTTAAGACTATTTTTTGGGGATATATAGTTTTTTTTATGATTATTTTAGTGATAATCGAGACAGGTAATGTACTAAATGGTTTTTTTGCTATGTTACTTTGGTTGAGTATTATAGGTTGGGTAATGTACAAATTGGTTCATAAACTAGGAATAGAGGGCAATAAAAATATTATTATTTTTGTTGGGATGTCTTTCTTTTTTAATATGTTAATTAGTTTTGCCATTAGTTTATTTAATCCTTTTTGATTTAATATAAAATAAGCAAGTTAGAAAGTTTCAATGATTATTTATAGAGCAAGATAAAAAAGTAGGAGTGGGCAGGTAGGATGAAAGCTAGGGTAAGTCACCTTTTAAAAGCAGTGGGTATTTTGCTTGTTATAATAGCTATTGTAGCATTATTTATTACTAAACCAATGCGCTTTTCTAGTTTTGAGCAAAGAAAATTGTATGAAAGTAGTACATACCAACATTTAGAAAAAGCAGGGATAGCGACTAAAGCAGTGGTATCTGCTGTTATTAAGGAGCCAGAAGCTTCTACTAATTTATTGGTAAAGTTTTTTACCCAAGAGGGTAAAGGTTCAGAAGCCTATATCCTGCTAACTAAAGTATCTTACAATGAAGGTGATCTTGTTAATATAGTATACAATCCAGAAAATACTCAACAAGCTAGAATAGCGCCTAATGAAGAAATGGAGCTAAATTGGCCATTGTTTGGCTGGTGTATGGTCATAGGGGGAATGCTATTTTGGTTGGGTAGTTTCCGTCATAAAGTATCGGGTGGATTGGAATAAATAACGTATTGATGACAGTTGGAAAACCAACCAGTTAGTTAATACACACTAAAACCCTCACAAGAGGGTTTTTTTATGTCTTTATATCAAGCAAAACATAAAGCACGTGGTCGTTATGGCGTGCTTACTCCTAGTAATCAATGGCTAACAGACTTTTTAGGGTCAAAGGAACAGGCCATTGTCAAAGCTGAACAATTAAATCATCAAATTCAATCTGATAACCAACTAAAGGTTGTGAAAGCAACCAAATCAATGGTTTCTAATAAAGCTCGCAAATTCCATTTTACCCTGACAAAAGAGGGTTGGTTAAATACAGGAGAATAATGATGGGTAGTGCAAAAAAAGCATTAAAAAAAGCAGCAGGATTAGTTGGTTTAGGTGGTGGTCCAGAGGCACCTAAGGTAGTACAACGCGATCCACAAAAAGAGGCTGAGGAGGCGGCTAATAAAGCAGCTGAAAAAGCCAATATCGAACTTGCCCAAAAGAAAAAACAACGTAGAGCGAATAGTTTACTTTCTACGGGTGGTGAAAAAGGTAGTGCTAAACAAACATTAGGTGGCTAACACGATGGAAAATTTGGCAAATAAAATTAGTAGTCGTTTGGAGACACTAAGATCACTGCGTAAACCTCACGAACAAGTATGGAAAGAATGTTTTGATTTTTCGTTTCCAGTACGGGGCACAGGTTTTAATAGTGAAGTAGTCAATTCTGCCACTATTCAACGTAAGAAATCACAGCTACTGGATTCTACTTTAACGGACGCAGCACGTACTCAAGCAAGCGCCATTATTAGTGGTCTTACTCCTGCTAATTCGCGTTGGTTTGGGTTAGATGTAGACCATGCAACCGATGAAGAGAAACGCTGGTTAGATGAGTCGGCTGATGTACTGTGGCGCAACATTCATAACTCTAATTTTGACTCAGCTGCTTATGAAGGCAACTTGGATTTAATGAGTGCAGGTTGGTTTGCTTTATATGTAGACAGTGATCGGGAAAAAGGTGGCTTTACTTTCCAGCTATGGCCTATCGCTACGGTTTATTGTGATAGTAGCCGTTCAGATGAACAAATAGATATTGTTTATCGTTGTTATGAGTTAACGGCTGAGCAAGCAGTTAATGAGTTTGGTAAAGAATTATCAGAAAAAGTAAGAAAGCAAGCAGAGCGTGATCCTAGCAGTAAAATTAAATTTGTGCATGCCATTTATCCTCGTAAAGGCGGTAAGCAAGGTGATGTAGCCAAGAAATTACCCATTGCTTCTGTACATGTGGATTTAGATAACAAACTGATTGTGCGTGAGAGTGGCTATAACGAAATGCCTGTAGTGGTGCCTCGTTGGATGCAAATTCCACAAAGTGTTTATGCTATTGGGCCTGTTTCTGATGCATTACCTGACGCTAAAACATTAAATGAAATTAAACGCATGGAACTAGCCAATGCTGATTTGGCAATTAGTGGTATGTGGATTGCGCAAGATGATGGCGTGTTAAATCCACGTACTATTACTGTTGGGCCTCGTAAAGTAATTGTAGCTAATAGTGTGGATAGTATGCGACCACTACACAGTGGTGCTGACTTTAATGTTTCTTTTACCAAATGTGAGCAACTACAAGCTGCTATTCGCAAAATTATGCTGGCGGATCAACTGCAACCACAAAATGGTCCAGCCATGACGGCCACTGAAGTAAATATGCGACAACAGCTGATTAGGCAATTATTAGGGCCTATTTATGGTCGGATGCAGGCTGAATACTTACAACCTTTAGTAGAGCGTTGTTTTGGTATTGCTTTTCGGGCAGGTATTTTTTCAGAAACGCCTGAGTCTCTGCAAAATAAATACATCAGTATTAAATATGTTAGCCCAATGGCACGTGCCCAAAAGTTTGATGAAGTAACGGCTATTAGCAACTTTGTACAGATGACTATGCAAAACTCTCAGGTTAATCAAGAAGTGTTAGATAACATCGATTTTGATAAAGCCACGCGCTTTACAGGGGAAGCATTAGGTGTGCCTGCACAACTTATTCGTACTGAGCAAGAAGTGGCAGATTTAAGGCAACAGCGTATTGAAGCAGAGCAACAAGCCATGCAAGCACAATTAGCACAACAAGTAATAGCGCAATAGTAAATAGGTGAACAATGAATAAAGCAGTGAATGAATTTGATTACCAGCGACTTTTTGAACAGACCCTAGATGGGGAGGCCATTTTAGAAGACCTTGTCACACGCTTCTCATTACCTCCCTCTTTTGATGAACATAATGCAGAAATCAAAACCTACTACCGAGCAGGGCAACGTAGCGTTATCGATTTTATTCTTTCTCGAATTAACAGAGCCAATGGAGTATCCGAACATGATGAATAAACTAACCACTACCTATCAAAATGAAGCTTACAGTGATGATGGTTTAGGAGAAGCAATTAGTGCAGGTTCAGTATTAGCTACTAGTGATGTTGCACAACCACAAGGATTTTTACCTGAAAAATACCAAGTACTTAATCAAGATGGCAGTGTAGATTTGGAGCAAAGCGCTCGAAAATTATCAGAAGGCTATAGCCATTTAGAAAGACGCTTAGGTACAGGCGATATTCCACCTCGTTCAGTGGACGAATATAATGTTGATCTACACTCTGATCTATACACCTTTGATGACTTTAAACAAGATCCAGAAAACCGTGAGTTTTTAGGCAAAGCACATGAGCTAGGTATGACTCAAAAACAAGTAGAGTTTGTATTAGGTGAATATGCTAAACGACTGCCTGAATTAGTACAGGTGGGTAAAGAACTAAATATTGAAGAAGCTTACCAATCACTGAGTCAAGTTTGGAAAAATGAAACAGAGTTTAATAATAACTTGCGCACTGCTTATCAAGCTTTTCAACGTTATGCTGCACCAGAAGATTTACAGCATATGGATCAAATTGGTAATAATCCGCTAGTGATCAAAATACTGGCTAATATTGGTAAAACAATGCAAGAAGATGCAGGTATTGGTCGATCATTAGGTTTCCAACAACAGGATATAAAACAAGTGATGGGCAGTGAAGCGTATCGCAATGCAAGTCATCCAGACCATAAGGCCACCCATGAACGAGTAAGACGTTATTACGAATCCACTTATGGTAATCAACCGATTGCTTAAAACTAATAGACTTAAGCATTTTCAACCCCAGCTAGTCTGGGGTTCTTTTTGTCAATAATCGGTAAATTTTGGGTAAATAATTATTTTGTCAGTTTTATGTTTGCTATATTTATTAAAACGATTGTTTTGATTTGTAGTTGAAAATAATAGTAAGGAGTATTCTAATGAAAAAACAATTATTGGCACTCAGTTTATTAATAACAATTCCTATAGCTTGTTTGGGATATGGTATAGACACAAATATATTTGGTGGTTATCCAATTTTACGTCACATTGTCCTTTCTCCAAAACCAACACAACCATCCAAGATAGTACATTATATGAATCCAGCAGAGTATAACTATTACAAATCTCGTGTACAGCAGCAATTACAAGATTTAGAGCAATGTCTTTTCAGTATTGAGTATGATGAGTTAGCAATGCAGAAAAGTAGAAAGGAAGCCATACAAGCCATAAAAGATATGAATAAAGAGTTTGCTGAATATGAAGCTAAGTATCGAGAAAAGATAGATAAAGAATAGCTTCTTTAATGGTGAAATGTGTGAATGATTTTTGATTAAAAAATATTATTAAGGATTTTATAATGAAAACACAACGAGTAATATTAAGTTTATTATTAACTATTCCTTTGATTTGTTTAGGTTATCAAGCTAAGTCAAATATATTTGGTGCATACCCTTTCTATCAGAATGTAATAGGCCAAAAACCACGAAAACCATCCTATGGTTATTTTTATCTAACAGAATATGAATATAATAAATATAAATCGAATATAGATAGTTATACGCAAGAATTAGAAAAATATATTGCTAATATAGAAAATGATGAATTGATGGCAAAACAAAGAAAAATGGAAGCTATACAAATGATTAGAGAGATTAAAAAGGAATATAAAGAATATGAGGATTGGTATAGCAAGAATGTAGAGAAAAAGTAATTATTATGAGATTCTCATTAAATTTTATATTTAGTTAATAGTGCATTAAATTAATAAGCTTTCTCTTGTTTTATAAGAAAGCTTATTAGCAGAAATTACCAACTTAAAATTGCTTGAGCCAGTTGAGTATCATTTGCTTGTGATTGTGGAATATCTTTTCTTAGTTCGTTAAATGCTGATTCTAAATAAGCGCCACGTACTTCACCATTAGATGCAATAAAGGTAGCAGCATCATTTTTTGCGTTCACAATAAGTTTTGATTTATTGCTTTTACCACTTGATGCTTCTGAGCTTGCTGTAGGAAGAATAGTGGTCATTAGCGTAACGCCTAAAGTATAGGCAGATGAACCAATATCTTGTTTCTTTTCTTCAGTTTTTGTTTCTACTTTTTTAGTTGAAGTAGTTTCTACTTGTGACTGTGGTTGAGCTGTTTGAGTAGTAGTTGTTTTAGTTGTTTCAGCCATAGTAACAGATGTACTGAAAACTAGTGCTGTAAATAATGTAGTTAATACACTATTTTTTTTATTGATGTGTAACATTTTTAATAACCTTAACAATCTTGGTTGATAAGTGTTTATTGTGTCATTAATAATTAATAAAAAAAATTAGGCGAATGTATAAGAGATATAGCAGTTAGCTATTCATGAATGTAGG
>JBEBWU010000021.1:0-11229 GCA_040391985.1 Entomomonas sp.
AGTTCCTACTAGTGTTACATACGCGGGAGTTGGCATAGTATTCTCCTAAATTAAATAAAATAAAACTTATAAAGTACTTGTTTTTGAATTAAGGGTATCATCTATAGAGCAATGTCTATGCCATATTTAAAAAATAATAATTTAAAAACACATAACCTATTGATAAATAATAATAAATAAAATTTTAAATTTATCAAATAATAAATAAAGAATATCTTTTATTGAAACTCACTATAAAAATACGAAAAACTGAGCAATTTTTTTCACATGCTGTACAAAACCTTGCGCAATATATTAAATTCAATATTTTCAACAAGTTAAATAAAAAATAAAACTATTTATAAAAATAACGTGCATCTTATTGCACAACTGTATTAAGACCAAAAAAAGAAACTTTTAGAAGTAGACTGAAAAACCTCTTTAAGCTCTTCTGCAGTTACTGTTCTTTCTTCTGGTTTAATGGCTAAACCACAAGCTAATGCCTGCCATTGTTTTTTTGATAAGTCTTTAGGTTTAGAAGGACTAACAGAATATTTAGTTTTTTTATCAATATAGTAAGGATTTTTACCTGTTAACAATTCATAAATTATACAGCATAAGGCAAATATATCTGTTTTTGTTGTTAATGAAATATCTTCAAGTAATTCAGGGGCAGCATATTTTGGTGTCCATGCATTAAAACGCTTTCTGGATATCTTTGGTAATTTTGCAAGCTCACCAACTAATACCTGACCTAATCCATAATCAAATAATATACACCCTTCATTAGTTAGCATTATATTACTGGGCTTAAGGTCACCATGAATAGTATTGTGTTGATGGCTATAACACATTGCATCAATGATTTCTAATAACATGGGTTGTATTTTTTTAAAACTTACCCCTAATGGATTTTCCATTAGCCATTGATCAAGTGTTAAGCCTTTTAAAAACTCTAAAGTTAAAAAAGCACGCTCACTTTCTGCATCGATATCAAATTGATAGGCTTTTACAATATGTGGATGGTTTAAAGAGGTAAGTAAAGCATATTCACTGTAAAGTAAGTAACTCGCATCAGCAAAACCTGCAAACTCTTCTTTAAACATTTTTACAGCAACATAAGGATAGGGATGTTTAAAATGTGCTGCTAACTTATCATAAGCACGATATACAACAGCCATACCACCCACACCTAAAATACGTTCCAACTTATAACGCCCAGCTAATATTTCAGGTAGTGCTTTCGCTTTAGATTCATCAGTAGCTATTACTGACTGTTGTGCATCATCTTTGCTAATAACAGGACTTTCAATAATAGATGAAGATCCTATTACGCCTCCATCAGCATTATTATTCACTGACTCAGTGTCTAAAATTGGCTTATCATTAGCCATTGATATTAATTCACTTTTCTCATTCATGGAACGACTATAATAGCTGTTAAATTATCTTTTGCTTCTGTAGCTAACACGTCATGAAACAATTGCTCAATAGCTAAATGAGGTGATGCTTTGCTCATTGCTTGATAGAGCTGGTCATAACTAACATACTGATAAACTCCATCTGAACAAAGCAAGAATCTATCACCTGTGGTGATTTCCATCTCTACTATTCCTAGACTTAGTTCTTCATCAGCACCAATTGCTCTCGTTAAAGCAAAACTACCTTTTTGCTGCTGAGCTTCTTGCATAGAAAGTTGTTGCTCATCCATTAGCTCTTGCCAAACTGCATGATCTTTTGTAACTTGATAGATATTGCCTTTTCTAAACAAATAACAACGACTATCTCCTGCCCAAATACAAGCCATACGATAATCTTCTATCAATAAAGCAACCACTGTTGTTCCCATTATGGGTGGTAGCTGCCCTTTAACAACAGTTTTATCTTGTTGAGTTAGTTGCTTATTAACAAACCTTAAACTACGTGTTATTTGTTTTACACGTGCATCAAAATCCTGAGCCAACTCAAGATCAGCTAATGCCTCAACCACCATGCGACTAGCGATCTCTCCGTTATCATGCCCTCCCATACCATCAGCAACAGCCCAGATCTTACGATCTGGGTAGTTGATAAAAGCATCTTCATTTTTTTCTCTTACTTTGCCTTGGTCTGTCCTTGCAGCACTTCGTAGTAACATTCCTATAAATTATCCCTTAGAGCAAATGCACGATATATTTTTACATCAAATGGATTAGGTGAACGCTGTGTTGATAACAAGTAGTTAGCATATTTACCATCTACGTTAGTTTTTAGAATCATCACATCACGCCCAGAAGCGTAAGAGATTTCCATTTGATCAATAAATCTAAATAATGACCAAGCACCAGGCTCTGTTTGATATAAAGTACGATTGCCTGATAAATCCTCAAATTTCTCGGATACTACACTGGTATCTGCATTTTCTGTTGGCCAAGTGAAACGATTAGATAAAATAGGACCATGACGGTACTCTATTTTTTGATCTCCAATTTGTAAGATCACTCGACTTAAAGTCACCTCTAAGAAATGCGGCTCAAGTTTAAAACTCACTGTTGGGTGTTCTGGATTTTCACTAAATAAACCACCCTGAATTACACGAACAACTCTAAACTGAGCTAATGAAGCACTACTAATAGGCAAGCCACGACCATCAATTGTTTTCACTTGATAGTAACTACCATTGGTTGATACAAAAGGTTTTAAATTACTTTCATAGAAACTATCCATGATGCCGCCCACTTTAAAGAAGCGAACAAAATCAGACATCGCTACATCCGTATTAGCTTTCCCATTAAATGGATAACGTCCTCTAATAGAGCTGTTGTAGTATGTATACACATTAGCCTTATAAGCCTGATTAATGTAGTTATAAGAACTTGCCAAAATGATACGCCAGTTATCATCTGCTATTTGGGTATACCACTTATCGAATGGTGCTGGCAAACGTTTAACAGCATTTTGTACAGCTGATAGAGCGTCTTGTTGTCCTTCCATTCGATCTTTTGCCCATGCTAACGCGGCTTGTTCAGGAGCACTGTCTCTAGAAAGCATTGATACTTTTTGATTAAGATCATTCAATGCTTGAGAAGCCGCTGCATAGTCTGAACTAGGTGAACCATCATCTAATAATAATCGATGATAAGGTGTAAACATCTGCACCATCCGCTTCTTACCTTGCTCAGGTACAGCTGCGGCAGCTAATTTCTTCGCGCTATCGATACCAGCATTAACACCTTTAATAGCTGCCTTCTTAGTAGCTTGTTTAGCCATTTGTTTAACAGAACTATTAGTATTAATTGCACCTGTTTTATCAGCTATAACTTCTTTATCATCTTCATCAGGCTCAGGAACAATACCTGGTAATTTAGTATGTTCTTTAATTTCACCCAGTAATAATAAGAACGGACTATTAGCAGCTGTTAAACCTGTTAGCTGTGAATCACTCTCAGGGAAAGAGTTAACATTAGCTACTTTTAAACCACCAATTGTATTACTCCATTGATCTGTATAATCAATAAAGTATAACTGTTCTACCTGTACTAATATTTTTTGTAGCTCAGCAGGAGATAAAGTATCAGCACTACCTAATACCCAATTATCCTTTAAGGTTTTAGTAATAAAATCTAGTGCTTTCTTAGATAAGAAATATTGGTTATAACCAGACTTAGTAAAGAAACCTGCTATTTTATTATCAGCGCCTTTAATCAAATAACCTTGTGAACCTAGGTGCTGAGATAAAACATAATCAGGTAATATTTTTGCATCTTGTTTCATTGCGTTATAAACAAGATTAGCTAAAGGTTCATTACTTAAAATACGTCTAGCTTGTGCAACTAATTCATCATTAAGTGGATAAATAAAATCTAGCGCTAATAGTCTATCAAAATGACCTTCTAAATCATCTTGAAGCTCTGTATTATTTGGATAGATATTAGCCCAATAATCAGTCATTGTTGCTGCTAAATATTCTTTATCACGATGTTGCTCATAATTTAACATGAGATAAGCACGTAAACTATTTAACAACTTCTCTCTATTAGTAAAATTGGACCTAATCTGTGTTTCCAACTGACGAGCTACCGCTGGTAACATTTGTTTTAATAACTCATTATGATAAGTGGCTAAAACGGTAGGTGTTGTTTTTTCACCTTGATAAAGCCCTAATTGATGAGTTATTGATAAATCTTTATCAGTAGGAAATACCTTATAAGCATCGTAACTTGTATTCAATACAGACTCTAGTTGTGATAAATCACCTTTAGGTATTAGTTCAGTATGTTGTTTAGTTAACATCACACCTAACTCATTAGTTTGCTTCAAATAGTTATTATTAGCAGAAAAGCTATAACCCCAAAGCAAACCAACCCCAGCTAAAGTGGCTACTGAGCCAATATATAAACTTCTTTGTTTCCAACTTAGACGTTTTCTTTCTGTTTCATCGAGCGTCGCTAATTCTGACTCAGGGAAAATAACAGAAGTAAACAATTGATAAAGGAAACGAGGCTTACCTTGACGATAAACAGGCAATGCTTTACTAGATAGCCCTAGGTTTCTACCAATTCTAACTGTATGCTCATCAAGATGTTCTGTCACATGAGGAGCACTCATGAAATAGAAACCTCTAAGATGACTAGCTTCTTGGTAACGATTACCTGTAGTCGCCAGTTCAATAAATAAACATAACTGCTCAGCAATCAAATTAAATTGGTAAGGGAAGTCTAATATTTTGCCACGACGTTGAATATCACGTTCTTGATGTAAATTATTAACAACTTGCTTATTCAATCGTTCTAATAATCTTTCAAACTCAAAACGAGTTAAATCAGCACTTACTACTTTTTGTTCTTTAGTAAAAGTTACCCCTAATACTTGAGCACTTTCCTCTTGCGAAATATTATCAAAGAACTCATTAAAACCAACAATATGATCAGCTTTACTAAATAAGATATAAACGGGGCATTCTGTACCTAAACGTTGTTGAATATCGTGTAGCCTTGCGCGTGTTTGACGGGCAATACGTTCTAAATGAACCTCATCATGACTCAATAAATCGTCAACAGGCACATTCACTAACACACCATTTAGAGGCCTACTTCTTTTACGACGGCGTAATAAATTTAATAGTGTCAACCAACCTGCATTGTCAACTTCGCTATTTTCTTGAGAAAAATAGCGACCTGATGTATCAACTACTACACCATTTTCAGCGAAATACCACTCACAATAACGTGTACCTTCAATATTTTTAGTTAAACGTTGTTCAATTTGGTTAAGTGGAAAATTTAATCCAGAAAAATCTAAAATACTTGTTTTACCACTAGACTCAGGACCTATTAATAAATACCAAGGTAAATCATGCTTCCAGCTCTGACTTCTGCCTTTATAAATACTCGACTTTTTAAGAGTCTGCATTGCCTTTTTATATAAAGAAGTTACTGCTTGGCGTTCTTCATATATTTTTTCTTCAACAATTAACTTCTCCTGAACTTGATCAGAAGTAAGCTTTTTCTTTTGTTTAGCCGTTTCTCGCCAATTTAGAAAAACTAATAATAATCCCCATAATAGGAAGATAATACAAATAGTCACTAAACGAGATGTGCTTGATTCCCATGGTTTTGATTCTCCAAAACCAAAATAGGGAAATAAGAACCATACAAGTAATGCTAAAAACAATGCAATACACAGTGTCCAAACCCATCTTTTTTTGAAAAAAACAGCTAATTTTCTAAAAAATCTTTTCATCGAAAAGTCCCTTATCACTGTGTGTTATTTTTAGTTTCTGAAGTTAAAGTAGTATCTAACGTATGGTAAGGTTCTAATGCCTGCTTACGCTCTTGATTTAACACAAAGGCAAAACCAGAATACATAATAACTAAACAAATAATAGTAAAGATAACTACCATCCACCAAGGTACAATTTTAATCAGACCTCTTCGGTATGGCTGTAACCCCTGCCATTGTGGAGATAAAGCCTTAGGCACATCGCCACGCAATTGTTTAATTTGGCGATACAAACTATCTCTAATGGCTTCAAGCTCTAGCGTACCACGGTTCATTACTCGATACTTACCTTCAAAACCTAAAGATAAACAAACATAAATTAACTCTATTAAAGGTAGATATTTAACAGGGTTACGAGTAATACGATCTAATAACTGGAAAACTTTTTCACCACCAAAGGTTTCATTATGAAAAGAAGCAAGCAAGCTATATTTTGCCCAAGCACTTTCCACACCCCAGCTAGTACAAACAACCGCTTCATCTAATATGGTACACATTACATAACGTGCACTCATCACTTGGCTATTTTCCACACCACTTTGTAAGGCTATACGCTCAAAACGTTTAATTGCTTCAATATAGTTATGTTGTAATGACTCTAAATCTTCAGGTGGCGCATTATTACGTAACCGTACCACCTCAGAAAGAATATGAGCACCTGCTGAAATAAGGGGATTTAATCCTACAATATTTTCATCAACTGGTCGTAATCTTGCTGCAAATACCATTTTGTCATCAAGTGAGGCATAGTTTGGCGCATCAGAAATATCAGTTAATAATGGTACTGAACTGGTATTGCTGTCATTAAATCTACTACTAATGACCGTTTTATCATCTCTTTCCATATACTTTCTTCTCTGATTTAGTTACGAATCGCCCAGAATTTAAGATCCAGATTGTCAAAGCTACCCGACACATGGAAAGCAAAACCACCTGAACTTTCAAATTGGGCAAGATCATCAGAACTTAACTCTAAAGCAAAATAAATTTTTCCAGAATGGAATGGTATTTGTCTAGGAGCCACAGGTAATGACTTAACCTTAACACCAGGTAAGTGCAAATTCACTAACTGACGAATACGTTCCACAGGACCACACTTCAAATACGCAGGTAAATTTTTGCGTAAGTACTCAGGATCACAAGAAGCACTAGCAGCCAAGATAAACTTCGAATTACTAAGCATGGTATGATCGTGTAATGGTGATACTTGAATACCATAAGCACGTTGTTGTAACAGTAACTCAATAGCGTGCTGTTCAAGTACCATTGACAGAACTTGACGTAGTCTTTCCATTAACTTTCTATAACATAATCCTTGATCACTATGCATATAATAGTAGTCGACACTTGGACGTTTACTTTCACTCGCATAAGTAGCTAATTCACCATATAGATAAAGCAACTCTTTATAAACATCTTCTGGATGTGCTTTATCTGCACGCAAATAATGGCGTAATAATGGTTCAACCCGATTAATTAATTGCAACATTAACAAATCGCCCACTTCAGCACTTTGCGTTTTACCACTGGCTTTAATTCTTTCTGCTAAACGATCACCACGATGCACTAACATGCTGATCACCTCTTTTAGAGATGACAATAAAACTGAAGAGGCATGCAAATTTAAATAAGTAGGTACATATTCACTGTCTAACACAATCGTTTTGTCAGAACTACAATCTAGAATATGACAGATTTTCAAGCAGACAAAAGCGCTGTTATTTTCTTCATCACCTAGAATCAATCTAAAATCAGGCTGACAACAATTAATGGTAATAATATTAGAATCAGCAGTATTTGAATCAACTACTTCTACTTCACGCATTACATAACGAGCTAATACATCAGTTTGTGAAGCTTCTCTCGTTTCGATATGGTTATCTGTAGTTAAAGGTAATGCTAAATAAACAGGTTTATTGTTTGTATTAGTAGGAATATCTAGAGTTAATGGTTCTAACTCCTGCCTAATATCAAAGAATGAACCATCAGGTAATACCCCTTTTGCTTCATTAACTACTATCTTTCCCATATTTAAATACTGAGGATCTATCTGTAAAGAAATAAACCCCCATGTATTACTGGATGATAACTGAGTGCGTACAGCTAATTGATGATTATAATACCTATCACTGTGTTGAAAGTGCTGAGGTCTTAATAACATCCCTTCTCGCCAAACTACTTTTTGGATACTCATAATAATAATGCCTGCCTCAATTATCTTTCATTCATTGGCAATGTTTCGTTAACTTTATAAGCTCTAGGGTCTGTATTCTGATAGATACCATCACTTGTTAACACCACATTCACATAAAGCTTTTCTTTTGGTACAGTTTTAACCACATAACGCCAAGTAGCTGTTGATAAATCACGGTAAGCAGCAATAATACCTACATATTGGCTAGTTTCTGCCACACGGTAACGTAGATGTATTTTTTGTCTAGGCGTTAACTCCATTTCCTCAACAGCAACTAAATCATCACCTAATACATTTTTTGCATCATTATATAAACTAAAGAAATCTGCATTAGTAAAGTTGACTGCATTTTTTAATTCAAAAATACGTACAACTACAGGCGAAGGTCTACCCCTTAAATCTGGGTTAAGATAATCACTGCCATTTAAACGAATATTAATATCTGAATAAGGGTTCATCCAAGAACAACCAGACAATAAAACTGCCATCAACAATAAACTTATTATTCTCAATTTTGCCATCTGTATTACTCCTTAATCATCATTCAATGAAGCTAATAAACGCACTTGCTCTTCGTAATAGGTGGTGAAGTCTTTACTAAATAAACGATCACTCCACTCCGCATCTTGTTGTAATAAGTTATGGTAACGACAATAAGTACGCCATTTCCAAGCACTACCTTTGATTACTCCCTTATCACCACGTTGCTCAAATGCTAAAATTAATTGTGCTGGTGAAAACTGATGAATGACACTACGCACAGCACCACGACAAGCTGCTAATAAAGCTACCTGATGCGCTTGCAAATCCCTAAATGCACGATTAATTGCTTGCTCTGGGGTTAATTGATTAGGATTATGTTTTTTCAATAAATCATTAATAGCACTTTCTGCATCAACGGTATACCGTAATGGATTATTACCTGTCGCTTGCACTGTTGTGATAGGTAACCGTAGCTCATTTTTCAAATCAGAACGTGTCCGCAGACTTTGTTGGATACCTGCAATGCATTGCTTAAATAATTTAGCAGTATGAATGGCTAACTGTTCTCTTTCGGTCTCATCTAACTTTGCTATATCAATCCCTAACTCTGCCGCAAACTTATCCCAAAAATCACTAGAAAAATTAGTTGGAGTAGCTGGCGGTGGTACATATGCAGGAGTTGGTACAGCCTGAACTGGTTCGGGCATTTTGTCTTCAACTAATTGAGGGATTTCTAAACTCTCAATATCAACTCTTGCATAATCCTTACGCTGTTCCCCATCCTGTTGTACGTTAGATTTCATAAAGTCTGCCAACTCATCCATATCCACATATTGGAATGGCTGTTGCTCAATCGCTTTAATAGGATCCAAATCCAAGAAAGCATCATCAGGAATAATACTACCTGCTTCTACAGACTTTCCTACTACATTCTCGAACACTTCAGGATCATAAACTAAACGAGCACGGATATCGTAATCCCCCATCGAGAACACAGCACCATGCTCAATTAGGAATTGTTCGCCAGCTGGTAATCTTGAACCTGTATTTTTTAGAATAGTGCCATTACTACTGGTATCAGTAATATAAAACTGATTATTTTTAGTAGTAATCAACGCATGATGACCTGATACATAACGCTTTGGATCAGCAATAATCCAATCACAATCAGGCGCACGACCGATCACCCCACCTGCACTTTTAAACTCTTTGCTAACGACAGTGTTATCAGCAAACTGCTGATCACTGATAATCTCTAAAATAAGTTCCACAATAATTACCTTTATTTTGTTTTGTTATCAATGACTATAGGTGGTTGACCAACAGGTCTATATCTATCATCACTCGTTTTATAATTACCAGCACAACCACTGATAAAAACACCTAATAACAACAACATTATCAATTTATTAATAGTAACCATTGGATCCATTACCCTCTTATTAAACCAAAAACTCTTCTTTTGATATATTTAATTTCTGCAATTTATATATCAGCGTACGCCTTGAAATCCCTAACTGCTTAGCTGTTTTAGTCTGATTTCCTTGATTACTTCGTAAACTTTTTACCAAATGCTCACGTTCATAATTAGCAACACTGTCTTTAAAGTTATTATCCTGATCATTTCGTTGTTTATTAACATCCAATTGTAAATATTGATCTTCTAACAACTCATCATCTGCCAATAAAATGGCTCTTTCTAATAAACCTTTTAACTCACGAATATTTCCTGGAAAAGAATAACTTAATAATTTATCCATAAAGTCCTGAGTTACAACACTTCTCTTTCTATCTAAAAACTGACAGGTCTTATTTATAAAAAAATCAACTAACTCAACAATATCATCATCCCTATCTCTTAATGGGGGTAACTCTATTGGAAATTTAGCTAAACGATAATAAAGGTCTTCTCTAAAATTCCCCTTACCAATTTCATCTAATAAATGACGATGAGTCGCAGCAATAATACGTACATTTACTTTATACGTTTTACTACTTCCCAATGGTCTTACTTCACTTTCTTGCAATACTCTTAATAACTTTGCTTGCAACACTAATGGCATATCACCTATTTCATCTAAAAATAAAGTACCGCCATCTGCTTCTCTAAACAGTCCTAAATAATCTTTATCAGCACCAGTGAAAGCCCCTTTGCAATAACCAAATAGCTCACTTTCCAATAAAGCTTCTGGCATAGAAGCACAATTCTGTACAATAAAAGGCTTACTCTTTCGTGAACTATATTGGTGAATAGCTTTAGCTACTAGTTCTTTCCCTGTTCCTGTTTCACCTGTTATTAAAACAGTATAAGGTGTATGTAATACTTTGCTAATCAATGAATAAACTTTTTTCATTGCTTGGCTACTACCCACTAAACCATAGTGGTTATTAGTTATTGCACTTTCCTTCTCTACTTTTAGAGGCTGCTGTTGTTTAACCTGCAATGTTATTAGTCGATTATACTGGATTAACATCAATCGACAAAAAGATTCTAAAGATATTAGCTTATCATGCCAATCTATTACTTTATAGCCTGCACAAACTAATAAACCATAAATATGCTGTTGCTTATTCAATAATGGTAATACTAGTAAACTGCGCCAACTTTTTACACCACTCTGTGGTAAAAAGTTATGTTCTAATAAAAGACTATTTATATCCTCTGAAATAATTGACTTATTCTGAGTCAAACAATATTGCAGTAATACATCATTGTAATAATCACAAGAGATATCTTGCTTTAATAGCATTTTACCTACAAAGGATTGTCCGTAAAGATTTAATTTAGTTTTACTTTGATCTAGCACATATAA
>JBEBWU010000022.1:0-11155 GCA_040391985.1 Entomomonas sp.
TAGGATCTTTATTATTAATAGCACCTTCATGAGGTTTTTTAAAGATATTGGTTAGCTCGTCTTCTCCCAAACTGGCTAAACCATAAACTTCAGGCTCTAATCCTAAATTATCTATAGTAATGTTATTACTTTCACAAAGAATAACTGCACGTTCTACTGCATTTTCAAGCTCACGTACATTACCAGGCCAAGTATAGGTTAAAATGGCTTGTTCTGCTTCTGGAGTAAATACTAGATCAGTTTTACCCATTGCATTCATTTGCCGCTCTAAGAAACTTTGTGCAATTTTTAAAATATCTTTACCGCGATCACGTAAAGCAGGCAATTGTAAACTAATTACATTTAGCCGATAGAATAAATCACTACGGAACTCACCTGTTGCTGCTAATGTTTTTAAATCACGATGTGTTGCAGCAATTAATCTAACATCCACTTTTTGTGAGGCAACTGAACCTACTCTTCTAATTTCACCTTCTTGTAAAACTCTGAGTAATCTTGCTTGTGCTTCAAGGGGTAATTCACCAATTTCATCAAGAAATAGGGTACCACCATTGGCTGCTTCAATCAGGCCTGTTCTACTACTGGTTGCACCAGTAAATGCACCTTTTTCATGACCAAATAGTTCAGATTCTATTAATGTCTCAGGAATAGCGGCACAGTTTACTGAAATCAAAGGAGCTTTAAAACGTGGTGATTGTTCATGAAGTGTACGCGCAACGAGTTCTTTACCTGTACCTGACTCACCTAAAATAAGTACTGTTGAGTTAGTAGGCGCTACTTTTTCTATTTTTTCAAATAGTTTTTGCATCAAAGGGCTAGAACCTATTATATCTGTCCCTTTAGTATTACTTTTTGCTTTAGCAGTAGTTTCTCGTTTACCTTCAGCAGGCTTATCTGAACTTAGTTGTTTTTTACTCAGTGACTCAGCTACTGCTCTTAACATATCATCATGATCAAAGGGCTTAGCAATATACTCTACTGCTCCCATCTTCATGGAATCAATGGCTGAACGTAAACTAGCATAACTGGTCATAATTAATACAGGCACGCCTTGTGCCAAATTAATCATGTCAGTGCCAGGTGCACCTGGTAAACGTAAATCAGTAATCACCAAATCAAAACCAGTAATCTTATAGTTCTCTTGTGCTTCTGCCACAGAACCAGCTTCGCTCACCTGATATTGATGACGTTCTAATAAACGCTTTAAAGAGGTGCGTATAATTACTTCATCTTCTACAAGTAGTATATGTGACATAGAAATTCCACAACTTTTTTACTGACTCTTAATCATATAACTATACCATAGTATGGTCAGTATATTTAGGTAATATTATAGAAAAACGTGTTCCCTTTTTTGTATCTAAATTTACTGGGCTCTTAATGGTAATTTTGCCATGATGATCTTCTATAATCGAATAAACTAAAGATAAGCCAAGACCAGTTCCTACCCCAGGTTCTTTGGTGGTAAAAAATGGTTCAAACACTCGATCCTTAATCTCATCTGTAATACCTTCACCTTCATCTTCAATCCACAGTTCTATGGTATTTTCATGCTCATAACTGGATATAGCAATTATGCCATTTTCTATTGAGGCATCTCTTGCATTATCTAACAGGTTAATAAGTACTTGTGTTAGCCGTTGTGAATTACCTAAAACCTGATGCTGAGGATTACAGAAGTTATTAAACTGAACATCTTTTTTATCTTTATTAAGTACTAATAAATGAATTGTCTCTTGTATTATCTCATATAATGAAACAGGCGCACTTGCTTGGATTTGTCCGCCAGCATGAGCAAAATTCATTAATGAATGCACAATACGAGAAATACGCTTTGTTTGCTCAATAATCTGCGATGACATTTCTGTCACTTCTTTATTATCCGCCCATTCATCCCTCATAATTTGTGCTAAACAAGCAATGCCTGTTACAGGGTTACCAATTTCATGGGCCACACCCGCAGCTAGTCGACCAATGGAAGCTAAACGTTCAGAGTGGATAAGCTGATCTTCTAATAAATAAGTATCAGTAATATCTTCAACAAGAATAACCATACCACCACTATTGATTAAAATAGTGTCACTAATAGTGGCTTTATGCAGATTATACCAGCGACTATGGCCATTAATAACAATACGTTGTTTATAAAGATGGTCTCCTGTAGATTCCATACAATTAATTAATAGCTCACGCCAAGCACCTTCAATAAAGTGTAAATTTGCACCTACCGTATTATCAGCTGTTAATCCTGTTAACTCTTCCATGGCTCGATTCCACAGCAAAATATCCTGACCTCTAGAAACGGAACATACACCAATAGGCAAGGTTTGTAAGGTCAAGCGATGGTAACGACGTAAGGAATCTAATTCAGCGGCCAACCCTGTTAAGCGTGTTTCATAGCTTTCCAAGTGGCTTTCCATAAAGTAAATATCTTCATTTTGAGCAATTAGTTGCTCTGATTCATAGCTTAAAAATTTATCAACTATTTGCTGTGAAAGATGAGGTCCCATTAACCCTGACAGATTAACCTCTATTTGTTCTCTTAAACGACGCAACGCATAAGAACGTTGTTCATCAATAGTAAAACCTAAATCATCCAATGCTCTTTCAACTTCTTTACGGGCTGTTTTATAACCTAGCGGCACCTCTAATGCCTTAACGAATTCTTGCGGCGAACTTAACGTCATTTCTTTACGTTGCACATACTGAGTAGTATTTACTGCACATAAATCAGCAGCATATTTTTCTTCTTCAGAGCGTTTGGTAATTAAAGACACTACAAAAAATATAACAACATTTGCTGACAATGAAATCATACTGGTGACATGCCAGTCACTAGCGCCTAACAACTTAAAACGACCTATAAAAGGAATAGAGATATAGTCAATGGAGGTGATTAATGGTATTAACATAATCACAAACCAACTTCCCATACCCGCCAATAACCCTGCAATAAAACCTTTTTTATTACCCAATTTCCAATAGAGTAAAACCAATACACCAGGGAAAAATTGTAAAGTTGCTATAAAAGCCGTTATACCAATTTCATTATTGGTATAATCTGATTGGATTAATAAATAAAAAATATAGCCTAATAAAATAATAACAACGATTAATGCTCGACGAAGCCATTTCAGCCAACGGTAGATATTGGTATTTGCTGAGGGTGTATACATGGGTAAAACCACATGGTTTAGTAACATCCCTGATAGTGCAATGGTCGATACAATAATTAAACCACTACCTGCCGCTAATCCTCCCACATATGCAATAAGTGATAACCAGTTATTATCATTATGCATCCCGATACCTAAAATATAATATTCAGGATCAATCGATAAATCTTGTACCAATCCACCCCAAAGAATAAGAGGCACACAAAAAGCCATTGCTAATAAATAGAGAGGGGTTCCCCAGCTGGCAAACATTAATGCTTTTGGTGTTACATTTTCTGTAAAAGTTAAATGAAACATATGGGGCGCCACAATAGTTGCTGCAAAAAATGATAGCAACAAAGCTCGCCAAGGCCCTTCTTGCAAAGGTAAATGTAAACTAACTAAGGCTTCTTTATTTTGTACTAGCCATTCATTTAGCCCACCAAAACCACCAAAAATACCATATAGAACATAACCAGCAATAATTAGAAAGGCTAATAATTTAACGATGGATTCAAATGCAACAGCAACCACCAACCCTACTCGCTTCTCACGAATGGAAACCTGCCTTGAACCAAACAACACAGCAAAAATGATTAATAAGGTGCAAAAAATAAAAGACACCCAATGTGAAGTAGTCTGATGAGTCAAAATGGTTACCGATTGAGTAATCGCCTTAATTTGTAAAGCAATTAAGGGCAACATACCAATCAACATAAAGACACAGGTTAAAATGCCAGCCCAACGACTACGGAATCTAAAAGCGAATAAATCTGCTAAGGAAGAAAGTTGATAATTTTGAGTAAGCTTTAAAATAGGAAATAGTAGTACAGGTACTAACAGAAATGCCCCTGTAAACCCTAAACCAATTGCCAAATAGCCATAACCATAATGCATCGCCAATGCAACCAGGCCATAAAAAGTTAATGCACTGTTATAAACACCCAAAGATAAGATATAAATAACGGGATGGCTGATTAGTTTGCTGGCTACTTTATTATGTTCTGAAACCCAAGCAATACCAAATAATACTAATAAATAAATAACGCTGATAAGTGCAAGGTAGCTAACACTAAAGTTCATCGACATCATGTTTTCCTTGCAATAACAATGTTGCCACAATAGTAACTAACCAAAAAAGATAAGGCTTATACCAAACACTATCACCTGACACCCACCAATCTAAAATACTGGGTGAAAGCAAATAAATAATGACCATCAACAATAATACTAGCCGATAGATATACATAGTGCTGATTCCAATGCGTCTTAATTGATTGTTTTACATACAACAAAGTATGATTTCAGAATATTTCTAACAATTGTATTAAAATATAAATCGTTGCATACTTCTACTATATAGGCAGAAAACAAATAAAGGAATAGTTATGTTATCAACAAATCAGAATGTGCCTTCACTAGAAGTAGGGGATATTGTCTTTACCTGCGTTGCCGCTTATTTATTCCAAAGTATCTCAAAAGCATCCCTTTGTTGGAGCAATCACGTTGGTATTATTATTGGGCATGATGGTAATGACTATTTAGTAGCTGAAAGTTGTGTACCTATTTCAAAAACTACCACTTTAACGAAATTCGTTAAACGCTCTCATCATAAACACTATGCTATAAGACGTTTGACAACGTCTTTGTCAGATCAACAGAAACTAGCTATTTGTAGCCAAGTGCCACAACGTCTGAATATTTTGTACCATACTGGTTTTAAATTTGACTCAAAACTACAATTTTGCTCAAAGTTTGTCTATGAAATTTACAGAGATGCCTTACAACTAGAGTTAGGCAAAATAGAAACCTTTAATGATTTATTAAAAACGAATCCTAATGCCAACTTAACCTTCTGGAAATTATGGTTCTTTGGTAAAATCCCTTGGCAAAGAAAAACTGTAACACCTGCCAGCCTATGGTTTTGCCCTAAATTACAAACTGTTTATGATAGCTCACCAGAAGTTTCGCAACGTTTTTATAAGGCTGCTAGCTGATTTCTCTATTAATAAAAAGCCTAACACAAAGGCTTTTTATTAAGTTTTTGCAAAATTCCCTTGATATTTTGCTCATAATCTGGATAATTACACGACTATTTTTGTGGGTATGACAATTATCCGCTAAATTTGAAGTATTGAGCCTAGCTTTACTTCGACAAAGAATGATTAATTGCTTCCAAATCGCACTATATACCCCGACCCCACATAGTGTTAGAAATGGTGGCTATTACTTGTAAAAACACATATTTTTTAATATCCGCCGCTTAAATTATGCGGTCTTGAGGCTATAAAGAATGAAAACTTTTAGTGCAAAGCCAGAAACAGTTAAACGTGACTGGTTTGTTATTGACGCTGCAGGGCAAACATTGGGTCGTTTAGCGACTGAAATCGCATCACGCCTACGTGGCAAACACAAGCCAGAATATACACCTCACGTTGATACTGGTGATTACATCGTTGTTATCAATGCTGAACAAGTTAAAGTAACTGGTAACAAAACTACTGATAAAAAATACTATTCTCACTCTGGTTTCCCAGGTGGAATCAAAGAAATCAGTTTTGATAAACTAGTTATCAGAGCGCCAGAGCGTATTATCGAAACAGCTGTTAAAGGCATGTTACCTAAAAATCCTTTAGGCCGTGCTATGTATCGTAAGCTGAAAGTGTATAAAGGTGCAGAACACCCACATACTGCTCAACAACCACAAGAATTGAAAATTTAATAGGCAGGATTGATTATGTCAGCTCAAAATTACGGTACAGGTCGTCGCAAAACTGCCGTTGCACGTGTATTTTTACGCAAAGGCACTGGTAAAATCTCTATCAACAATCGTGATATTGATAACTTCTTTGGTCGTGAAACTGCTCGCATGGTAGTTCGTCAACCATTAGAACTAACTGAAAACACTGAAAACTTCGATCTATTCATCACTGTTATTGGTGGTGGTGTAAGTGGTCAAGCAGGTGCTATCCGTCACGGTATTACTCGTGCATTAATCGAATATGACGAAACTTTACGTAGTGCATTACGTAAAGCTGGTTATGTTACTCGTGATGCTCGTGAAGTTGAACGTAAGAAAGTGGGTCTACGTAAAGCGCGTAAACGTCCACAATACTCAAAACGTTAATCTGTTTTGCAGTTTACAAAAAAGCACCCTTTATGGGTGCTTTTTTTATGCTTGTCTAATTTATAAGACTTTGTAATAACTATTACTTCTACTAAATCGCAATATCTTGTATCCATTTATCTCCTCTACTTACTTTATGCTGCCTTACAATACTAAGGATAGGTAATTTATAACCACAATAAGAAAGTAAGGAGATAATTATGAAAGCCGTTAGATATTATGGTAAAAATGATGTCCGTATTGTTGATATAGAAAAACCTAAGCCTAAGCCTGGTGAGGTTTTAATCAAAATTGGTGGTGCAGGCGTTTGTCATTCTGATTTGCATGTCATTCACGATGGCCTAAAATTTCCCCAACAATCTTTTACCCTAGGACACGAAAACGCAGGTTGGATTGAAGAGTTGGGTGAAGGTGTTACTGGCTACTCTGTTGGTGACGCAGTAGCAGTTTTTGGTCCTTGGGGTTGCGGTCATTGTCATCCCTGCCAAGAATCTAAAGAAAACTATTGTGACCATCAAGCAGAAATCGGTGGTTTAGGTGGTGGTATTGGCTTTGATGGAGGGATGGCAGAATATATGATAGTCCCCTCCTCACGTTTACTGATTCCTTTAGGAGAGCTTTCTCCTCGCCAAGCTGCTCCATTAACAGATGCAGGACTTACTCCCTATCATGCTATTAAACGATCAGCTAGTAAACTAACCTCTTCAAACTTTGTAGTAGTTATTGGTATTGGTGGCTTAGGTCATATGGCTATTCAAATTCTAAAAGCTACTTGTGCCTCGACTATTATTGCTTGTGATGTAAGTAACGATAAGCTTGAACTAGCTAAGAAACATGGGGCTGATTACACCTTTAATACAACACAAGACAATGTTGCAGAACAAATTATAAAATTAACTGGTTCTAAGAAATGTGCTGTTGTGTTTGATTTTGTTGGTATTAACCCTACCATTAAACTAGGTTCAAAAATTGTTGGTTTAGATAGCCATTGGACTATCGTTGGCTTAGGTGGCGGCCATTATCAATTGACTGCTGGTACAACAGAAGCTGGAGCTGACAATCTACCTTATGGTTGCTCTATTACTGTTCCTTATTGGGGTGCGAGAACTGAGTTAATGGAAGTAATTGATCTAGCCAAACGAGGCGTTATTCATGTGGAGATTGAAGAATATCCTCTTAGCAAAGCACTAGAAGTTTATGAAAAACTAGACCAAGGTAAAATTAAAGGTCGCGCAGTATTAATTCCTTAACTAACAAAAAACTCACATAGTCAGTTTATTTACTATGTGAGTTTTATCATTAACTTTTAGTCGTTCCTAAGGTTTCTTCAGTTAGTTTTTTCCATTCTGATTTAACCGACTATGGAATTAAATAATAACCAATCCCTAAAATAATAAACCAAATAGGACTCGCAATTAATGCTTGACGAGTATCTTCTCTAAAGGCTAACGCTGTTAATAAAAAGATCATAAAGGCCAAACAGGCATAACACATAAACAAGCCACCAGGCATCTTATAACTAGACTTTAAATGTAATTCTGGTCGTTTCTTACGATAAGCAATATAAGAGAAAATAATAAGCGTCCATACAAAAATAAATAAGATAGTTGATAAGGTCGTTACCAAAGTAAATGCATGAATAATATTTTGATTATTAAAATACAATAAAATAGCCCCTGGCAATAAACAAGCACAGGAGAATAATAAGCCTTTGGCAGGTACTGATGATTTTGATAACCGAGCAAAAGCTCGCGGTGCTTTACGGGTTAAGGCCAGCCCAAATAACATACGACTGGTTGAAAAAATGCCACTATTGGCAGAAGATGCTGCTGAAGTCAGTACCACAAAATAAATCACCGCGGCAGCGGCAGGAAGGCCTGCAAAAGTAAATAAGGTAATAAAGGGGCTCTTATCTGGTGCAATACTACGCCAAGGCATTACCGACATAATCACTGCCAAAGCCAATACATAGAATAAGATAATCCGCACAGGAATAGCATTAATCGCACGAGGTAGTGTTTTGGTTGGATTACTCGCTTCTGCAGCAGCCGTTCCTACTAACTCAACCCCCACAAAAGCAAACGCTGCTATTTGGAAGCCAGCTATAAATCCCCATCCACCTGTGGGAAAAAAGCCACCATCATTCCAAATATTAGACAGTGACGTTACTGTGCCTGAAGGTGTGTTAAAACCATAAACAATAAAACCAAAGCCTACTAAGATTAAAGCCACAATAGCTACAATTTTGATTATGGCAAACCAAAACTCCATTTCGCCAAATAGCTTTACTGTAAGTAAATTTAAGATCAGAAACACTAAAATACAGAATATAGCGGGAACCCATGCTGCCAGATTAGGCGCAAAATACTCAACATAACCAGCAATCGCAATCAGATCCGCAATACCTGTTACAATCCAACAAAACCAATAGGTCCAACCAATATAAAAGCCTGCCATAGGACCTAATAAGTCAGTTGTAAAATCAATAAAAGATTTATAATTTAAGTTGGATAGCAATAACTCTCCCATCGCTCGCATTACAAAAAACAACATAACACCGATGATGATATAGACTAATAAAATAGATGGCCCAGCTAAGCTGATGGTTTTTCCTGAACCCATAAACAAGCCAGTACCAATTGCTCCACCAATGGCTATTAATTGAATATGTCTATTACTTAGATGGCGATTTAACGTATCATTATCATTACTTTGTTGCTGGGTCACAGTAAACGGCCTATAACTGATTCAAAAAGTGGACACATAATACTACAAAAACATAAATTTATTTTATAAGACAATTTATATATCATAGAAAGTGATATTTTTTTGTTATTAAATTATGTAATTTTTTGTAAAAAACGACATTTCTTTTACATTACATCCTGTATATAGAGACCTCTATTTAAAATCTCTAATAATTGTTGATAACATAAACTTTAATACACTAACTAGGCTGTATATATGGAACAAACCCAACCTCATCTTGGCTTCCCCCCTGAAACACTAGCTGTTTTTATTACGCTAGCAGTTGTAGCGCTATTAATAGATTTATTTGCTCATCGTAGCGATAAACCTATTGGTTTAAAAAGTGCTGCCATATGGTCAATTTTTTGGGTACTGATTTCATTAGGTTTTGCAGGTTACCTTTATATTCATCACAATGCAGAAGTAGCCACGCTGTTTATTACAGGTTATGCCTTAGAAAAAATACTGTCAGTAGACAATCTATTTGTCATCATGGCCATTTTTGCTTGGTTTAAAATTCCTGATATGTACCGCCACCGCATTCTCTATTTAGGTGTTATTGGTGCTATTATCTTTAGGGGTGTCTTTGTAGCCATTGGTACAGGTCTTTTAGCTTTAGGCCCTTGGGTTGAAATGGTATTTGCCATTATCGTAGCTTGGACAGCTATTATGATGTTGAAAAGTAAAGATGATGAGGAAGAGATCAAAGACTATTCAGACCATTTAGCTAACCGTTTGGTTCGTCGTATTTTCCCTGTTTTTCCTAAAATTGTAGGCCATAAATTTTTTCTTAGTAGTAAACAGGTATCAGAAGAATTATTAAAACCAGAAAACCACAACCTACGAATTAATGTAAAAAAAGGTGCTATCTATGCTACCCCTTTGTTACTTTGTGTAGCAGTAGTTGAACTTTCTGATGTTATGTTCGCTTTTGATAGTGTGCCTGCCATCATCGCAGTTAGCCGTGAGCCATTAATTGTTTACTCAGCTATGATGTTCGCCATCTTAGGTTTAAGAACGCTGTACTTTGTATTAGAAGCGTTACGACAATATTTAGTTCATCTTGAAAAGGCAGTGGTATTTTTACTATTTTTTATCGCTTTTAAATTAGGTTTTAATGCTATAAACCATATTTGGCATTTAGGTTATGAAATTAAACCAACCATTAGCTTATATGTAGTACTTGTTGTATTAGCACTAGGCATTTTAGCTAGCTTTATCTTTCCAGAGAAAAAAGAACAAGATACAGAGTAATTGCTATAAAAAATTAAGCCCCTAAATAGGGGCTTAATTATTACTACCTAATAAATAACCTAATTAGCCTTATTAGGTTTCTCATTATTGGTACCAATATTGAAGATTTGAGCGATAATCCCCATAGTAACAATAACAGCTGCTAACAATAACGTATAAACCACTTCATAGAAATAAGTGCCTTCCCATACCATCACGATAAATGCACCAATAATAAACACGATAACAGCATAAGTAAGCCACGGGAAGAACCATACTTTTAACTTAATTTCTTTACCTTCTGCTTCTAATTTACGACGCATACGTAATTGTGAGCAGGCCACTACAAGGTAAACTAATAATGCAATAGTACCTGTTGCTTGCATTAATACATCATATACATCCATTAAATGAAACGCTGCAAAGAAAATAGCTACAAATGCAAAGAAACTAGAAATTAATACACCAACCCAAGGTGTACCTGTTTTATTTCCTGTAATCTGCATAACTTTATGAGCATCACCACGTTTAGATAAAGAGAATAACATACGTGATGCTGTATATAATGCTGAGTTAAAACAGCTACATACAGAAGTTAATACAATAAAGTTAACAATCAAACCAGTATAAGGAATACCTAATGCATCTAACGTGACACGGTAAGAACCCCAAGTAGGGTCTCCTAAACGAGGATCATTCCATGGTACTAATGCCACTACAATAAAGATAGAACCCACATAGAATAAACAAATCCGCCATACTACTGATTTAGTTGTTTTAATAATTTCTTTACTTGGATTAGCTGATTCAGCTGCTGCTACAGTAACAATTTCAGCACCTAAGAAGGCAAACATTACACCTAGCAAGGCAACAATAACAGCCTGCCCACCAT
>JBEBWU010000023.1:0-11034 GCA_040391985.1 Entomomonas sp.
GTAGTAATTCTACCAATGATGTATTTAGCACTTTCTTACGATCACCGTATGATTGATGGTAAAGAAGCCGTTAGCTTCCTAGTAACAATGAAAGATTTATTAGAAGATCCTGCTCGTTTGTTGTTAGATGTGTAATGTATAACTCAAGCCGCTTAGCGGCTTGAAAGTTTATTGCGGTTTTCCGAAAAGTATAGTAGTAATGATGCATTAGTTAACATCATTCTTAATGAATTAAAGTCACTCTGTTGTAAGAATATACACATACAAGGGATAAAATTATGAGTCAAAAATTTGATATCGTTGTTATTGGAGCAGGCCCTGGTGGTTATGTAGCTGCTATTCGTGCTGCACAAATGGGTTTTAAAACTGCTTGTATTGAAAAATATCAAGGTAAAGAAGGCAAAACCTCTTTAGGTGGTACTTGCTTGAATGTTGGCTGTATTCCTTCTAAAGCTCTATTAGATAGCACGTGGAAATACCACGAAGCTGAAGAGTCTTTCAAAATTCATGGTATTGCTGTAAAAGGCTTAGCTATGGATGTAAAAACCATGATTGCTCGTAAAGATACCATTGTTAAAAACTTAACAGGTGGTATTGGCATGTTATTTAAAGCTAATGGTGTTACTTTGCTTGAAGGGCATGGCAAATTATTAGCGAATAAACAAGTAGAAGTAACTGGTTTAGATGGCAAAGTAGAAACTGTTGCTGCTGAGAATGTAATTATTGCTTCTGGTTCTCGTCCAATTGAAATTCCACCTACACCATTAAATGGTGACACTATTGTGGATTCAACAGGTGCATTAGATTTCACTGAAGTACCAAAACGTTTAGGTGTAATTGGTGCGGGTGTAATTGGTCTTGAGTTAGGTTCTGTCTGGGCACGTTTAGGTTCAGAAGTTACTGTATTAGAAGCAATGGAAAAATTCCTTCCTGCAGTAGATGAGCAAGTAGCCAAAGAAGCTCAAAAAGTATTAACTAAACAAGGCCTTAATATAAAATTAGGTGCTCGTGTAACGGGTTCTAGCACTAAAGGTAAAACAGTTACTGTTGAATACACAGATGCTGAAGGCGAGCAAAAAATCACTTTTGATAAAGTAATTGTGGCTGTTGGTCGTCGCCCTGTAACTACTGATTTACTCGCTGCTGATAGTGGTGTAAACATGGATGAGCGCGGCTTTATCTTTGTTGATGACTTCTGCACAACTAGCGTACCAGGCGTTTATGCAATTGGTGACGTAGTACGTGGTCCAATGTTAGCCCATAAAGCTTCTGAAGAAGGCATTATGGTAGTAGAACGCATTGCTGGTCATAAAGCACAAATGAGCTACGATCTAATTCCAGGTGTTATTTATACTCACCCAGAAATTGCATGGGTTGGTAAAAATGAGCAAACCTTAAAAGCGGAAGGTGTTGAAATCAACATCGGTGTATTCCCATTTGCAGCCAGTGGTCGTGCTATGGCAGCCAATGACACTACCGGCTTTGTAAAAATCATTGCTGATGCTAAAACTGATCGTATTTTAGGTGGTCATGTGATTGGCCCAAGTGCAGCAGAATTAGTACAACAAATCGCTATTGCAATGGAATTTGGTTCAAGTGCAGAAGATGTAGGTATGATGATTTTCTCTCATCCAACTGTTTCTGAAGCAGTTCACGAAGCAGCACTAGCAGTAAATGGACATGCTATTCACGTTGCTAACCGCAAAAAACGTTAATAACCGTCTTCAAATGGGGCATTTATTGCCCCATTTACTCGCCAGAAAGTCGTTAATAAACAAGCTGGCAAACTAGGTGGTGATACAACTCTGTATCATCTAAACATAGCAATACCAAAGAGATAGTATAGCTTATGAATCTCCATGAATATCAAGGTAAGCAGTTATTTGCTGAATATGGATTACCTGTATCGAAAGGCATCGCAGTAGATACACCAGAAGAAGCCGCTGCGGCATGTACAACTATTGGTGGTACTGAGTGGGTTGTTAAAGCTCAAGTACACGCAGGTGGTCGTGGTAAAGCTGGTGGCGTAAAATTAGTAAAAGACCCAGCTGATGCGAAAGCTTTTGCAGCACAATGGTTAGGTAAAAGATTAGTTACTTATCAAACAGACGCTAATGGTCAACCTGTTAGTAAAATTTTAGTAGAAACATGTACTGATATTGATAAAGAATTATATTTAGGTGCGGTTGTTGACCGTTCTAGCCGTCGTATCGTATTTATGGCGTCTACTGAAGGTGGTGTTGAAATTGAGAAAGTAGCTCATGACACCCCAGAAAAAATCTTAAAAGCGACCATTGACCCATTAGTAGGCGCGCAACCTTTCCAAGGTCGTGATCTAGCTTTTAAATTAGGTTTAAAAGGTGATCAAATCAAACAATTTACTAATATCTTCTTAGGTTTAGCTAAATTGTTCCAAGATTATGATTTAGCTTTATTAGAAATCAACCCATTAGTAATTAAGAAAGATGGTAACTTACACTGTCTAGACGCTAAAATTAATATTGATGGTAATGCTTTATATCGTCACCCTAAACTACGTGAAATGCACGATCCATCACAAGATGACCCACGTGAAGCACACGCCGCACAATTTGAACTTAACTATGTAGCATTAGATGGCAACATCGGCTGTATGGTTAACGGTGCTGGTTTAGCAATGGGTACCATGGATATCGTAAATTTACACGGTGGTAAACCAGCTAACTTCCTAGACGTTGGTGGTGGTGCTACTAAAGAACGTGTAACCGAAGCGTTCAAAATTATCCTTTCTGATGACAATGTTAAAGCCGTATTAGTAAATATCTTCGGTGGTATCGTACGTTGCGATATGATTGCAGAAGGTATTATTGGTGCAGTAAAAGAAGTAGGCGTTAAAGTACCAGTAGTGGTTCGTTTAGAAGGTAATAACGCTGAATTAGGTGCTAAAGTATTATCTGAAAGTGGCCTAAATATTATTGCTGCAAGTGGTTTAACAGACGCTGCACAAAAAGTGGTAGCGGCAGCGGAGGGTAAATAATGAGCGTTTTAATTAATAAAGATACTAAAGTTATTTGCCAAGGTTTTACTGGTAGCCAAGGTACATTCCACTCAGAACAAGCTATTGCTTATGGTACTAAAATGGTGGGTGGTGTTACGCCTGGTAAAGGCGGTACAACTCATTTAGGTTTACCAGTATTTAATACCGTACAAGAAGCAGTAGAAGCAACGGGTGCAGATGCTAGTGTTATCTATGTACCAGCGCCTTTCTGTAAAGATTCTATTTTAGAAGCTGCATTTGGTGGTATCAAATTAATCGTTTGTATCACTGAAGGTATTCCTACTATTGATATGTTAGAAGCTAAAGTTAAGTGTGACGAACTAGGCGTGGTACTTATTGGCCCTAACTGCCCAGGTGTTATCACTCCAGGTGAATGTAAGATTGGTATTCAACCAGGTCACATTCACTTACCAGGTAAAGTGGGTATTGTTTCTCGTTCTGGTACCTTAACCTATGAAGCAGTGAAACAAACTACTGATGCTGGTTTTGGTCAATCTACTTGTGTTGGTATTGGTGGTGACCCAATCCCAGGTTCTAGCTTTATCGACATCTTAAAGCTATTCCAAGCAGACCCAAAAACAGAAGCGATTGTAATGATTGGTGAAATTGGTGGTAGTGCAGAAGAAGAAGCAGCTGCATTTATTAAAGCTAATGTAACTAAGCCTGTAGTTTCTTATATTGCTGGGGTTACTGCCCCTGCTGGCAAGCGTATGGGTCATGCGGGTGCTATTATCTCTGGTGGTAAAGGTACAGCTGATGAAAAATTTGCTGCTTTAGAAGACGCAGGTGTTAAAACTGTTCGTTCATTAGCAGATATTGGTAAAGCCTTATCAGAATTAACTGGCTGGCCAATGAAATAATTATTAGCTTTGCTAATAAGTAAAAAAGACCAAGCCTTAGTGCTTGGTCTTTTTTTATATAGCTATAGTTATATTACAAGAGAAAGTTTACGTTCGATAACCCTTGCTGTTTGTGTTGTAGTAGTCTCTCGATTTAATACACGATTTAAAATTAATTCCTCTAAATCAGCTAACTGATGTGAACCCCTAGAGCGTGAGCGAGGCAGCTTAACAGCCAAGTCTAAACCAATCTGACCTTCTTCAATCAATATTACCCGATCAGCCATAATCACCGCTTCACTCACATCATGGGTGACTAATACTACGGTAAACTGATGTTGTTGCCATAGTTGCTCAATTAACTGCTGCATCTCGATACGGGTTAAAGCATCCAACGCACCTAAAGGCTCATCAAGTAATAATAAGCGAGGCTGATGAATTAATGCCCTAGCTAAGGCAACACGTTGTTTTTGTCCACCTGATAGAGTAGCAGGCCAAACATTAGCTTTATCTGCTAAACCAACCGCTTCCAATGTTGCTAGTGCTCTAGTACGCCAATTACCTGTAAGACCTATACCGATATTATCAATTACTTTTTTCCAAGGTAATAAGCGCGAATCTTGAAACATTAACCGTGTATTGGGATGAGCCTTATTGGTTAAGCTATTATCCACCAATAACTTCCCTTGAGTAGTCTGTTCAAGTCCTGCTAATAAGCGGAGCAGAGTACTTTTACCACAACCACTGCGACCGACTATTGCCACAAACTGCCCAGCAGCAATAGTTAAATTTATACCCTTTAGTATTTGCTTATTGCCAAAGCTTTTTTCAATACTATTTAAATGGAGTGTTAAACCTTGCTTGTTCATTGTGCGACTCCTAATTGATAAGCAGGGTGCCAACGTAAGCATATACGCTCTAAAACACGAGCTATGACATCAGCAACTTTGCCTAAAATGGCATATAAAATAATGGTTAATACCACCACATCAGTTTGTAGAAACTCCCTAGCATTCATCGCTAAATAACCTATGCCTGCATTAGCTGAAATGGTTTCAGCCACAATCAGGGTTAACCACATAAAGCCAAGGGCAAAGCGAACACCCACTAAGATAGAAGGTAAAGCCCCTGGCAAAATAACCTGTCTAAATAAAGCAAAGCCTGATAAACCATAACTACGAGACATTTCCAATAAATCTTTATCAATATGCTTAATGCCATGATAAGTATTCAAATAAATGGGAAATAGTGAGCCTAATGCTACTAAAAATATTTTGGCAGATTCATCGATACCAAACCAAAGAATTACTAGGGGGATTAAGGCAAGGTGGGGGATATTGCGAACCATCTGAATGGTACTATCTAACAACTTTTCGCCCCAAGGTGATAAGCCAGTAATCAAACCCAAAACTAAGCCAATACCACCACCAATTAAAAAGCCAACCATTGCACGCCAAGTGCTAATAGCTAAATGTTGCCATAGCTCTCCTGTAGCGCTTAGTTGCCAGCCAGCCTCAAATACAGCACTGGGGGCAGGTAGGGTACGGCTAGCAATCCAACCTAATTCTACCGCCAATTGCCAAACAGCGATCAGTACAATGGGAAGTAGCCAAGGTGTGATTTTATTAAATATCTGTTGCGTATTTAACATGGCCTGCAATTCCTCTATTAATTGGCTTGCTGAGCTTGTTGGCTAGCAGGTGGTGTCCAAATAACATCACTAATGGTTAATTTTTTAGGAATTAACCTTAACTCAGAAAAGGTATCAGCAATTTTCTGTTGCTCAGCTACCACCTTAGGTGTGATAAATTGTGTACCATAGCTTTGGCGTGTTACTGCAAGCAGTGTTATATCTTTTGATAACCCTAAAATAGGTGCTACTAAATCGGTAACTTGTTTAGGATTGTTTTTTGGCCAATCACCTATTTTTTGTATTTCTTCTACAATGGCTGTTATCACCTGCGGATGTTGCTCTGCATAAGGGCGGCTAGCTAAATAGAACTGATGATTATCCACTAAATTAGAACCATCTCTTAATACCCTAGCGGATAATTGTATTTCTGCGGCTGCTTGGAAGGGATCCCAGATTACCCATGCATCCACTCTATTACTTTCAAAAGCTGCTCTGGCATCAGAAGGTGTTAGGTAAACAGGGGTAATATCAGAATATTTTAAACCAGCCTCCTGTAAAGCACGGACTAATAAGTAATGCACATTAGAACCTTTATTAAGGGCTACTTTTTTCCCTTTAAGTTCGGCAACTGATTGAATAGCTGAATCTTTGGCTACTAATATGGCTTCACTGGTAGGGGCTGGAGGTTCATTAGCCACATACACTAAATTAGCGCCAGCCGCTTGCGCAAAAATGGGTGGTGTTTCTCCTGTAACACCAAAATCAATACTGCCTACATTTAATCCTTCTAATAATTGAGGTCCCCCAGGAAATTCTACCCATTTAACTTGAATACCTTGGTTAGCTAAACGCTGTTCTAAATTTCCTTTAGTTTTTACTAACAATAAATTGCCGTATTTTTGATAACCAATTCTTAATTCGGTCACTTTTTGCTCATTAGCCGATACCTGCAAGGTGATTAGAGAAACGGCTACAATAATAGCTGTTTTTAATAAATATTGAATTTTCATTGTAAACTCCAAATAGTTTTAACTGCTGAATTCTTTGTAATAAAAGGGTTTGTGAAACTTTGTTAAATTCAGTATGCAAAAAAAGAAATTAAATGAAAAAGAATAAATATTAATTTATATATTTCTTTTAGTTATATAAAATGTATTTTCTTATAATTTGTTGCTATATAAACACCAAAGCAACATAAGTGTTGCTATAGCAACATCAAATAAACTAGTAAAGCTATTATCAATACTTCACTTCTATATTAATTAATCATAAAAATCATACTGTTATAAGTAATTTATAAGGTTTTTTGGAAATTGGTATAAATATTGTTTATAGCAGATAGTTCTAAAAAAATTATTTTTTATTTATTAATGGAGATATTTTTATGAGTCTTGATATTTTTTGGTTTTTACCTACTTCGGGTGATACACGTTATCTTGGTCATTCCTCTAGCGCGCGTGCTGCTAGTAATGATTATTTAAGACAGGTAGCAGTTAGTGCTGAAAACTTAGGTTACGATGGATTATTAATTCCCACAGGGAGTAGTTGCTTAGACCCTTGGATTACAGCGGCTAGTTTAGTACCTGTAACCCACAAGATTAAATTACTGGTAGCCTTAAGAACTTCCACAGCTAACCCCACAGTAATAGCCCGCCAAGCCGCTACCTTAGATCAAGCATTAAAAGGTCGCCTACTATTAAATGTAGTAGCAGGTGGCGATGCCAGCGAATTTGCGGCAGAAGGTGTGTTTTTAAATCACGATCAACGTTACGAAGTGGCCGATGAGTTTTTAACGGTATGGCGTGATCTATTACAGGGAAAAACCGTTGACTATAAAGGCAACTATATTCATGTGGAGCAAGCTAAAAACTTCTTCCAATCGGTTCAACAACCGTATCCACCGCTTTATTTTGGTGGCTCTTCTAATGCAGCCCATGATTTAGCTGCTAAACATGTAGATGCCTATTTAACATGGGGTGAGCCGCCAGCAGCAGTGGCAGAAAAGATAGCCGATGTTAAAAAGAGAGCAGCCGCACAAGGCCGTACTGTACGATTTGGTATTCGTTTACATGTTATTGTTAGAGAAACCAATGAAGAGGCTTGGGCCGCGGCTGAAAAACTAATCAGCCATTTAGATGATGAAACCATTGCCAAAGCACAAGCTAACTTTGCCAAAATGGACTCAGTAGGGCAGCAGCGTATCACTGCATTGCATGGTGGTAAAAGGGATAAACTAGAAATCAGTCCTAATTTATGGGCAGGTGTAGGGTTAGTAAGAGGCGGTGCTGGTACAGCATTAGTAGGTGACCCACACACAGTGGCAGCTCGTATCAAAGAATATGCTGAGTTAGGCATAGATAGCTTTGTACTTTCTGGTTATCCACATTTAGAAGAATCTATTCGTTTTGCTGAATTAGTATTCCCACTATTGCCGGGTAAAAAACCAGTAACTATTGCCGCCAATGCCACAGGTGGTGCTTTCGATATAAGAGCCACAGCGTCAGCTAGTTAAGGATAAGTGAGTAGCATGAGAGTTATAGATATGCGCTGTCGACCAGCGTATCTGCACGAGTTTTTTGGGGCTAAACCTGATACACCAAGTTATCAGGCAGCTCGCTGGCTCAATAGAAGAGTAGGGACTAGGGGTGATGATGAACATTTTAAGCGTTCATTAACTGAACAAGGATTTTTAGCAGAAATTCATGATGCAGGTTTAACAAAAGCAGTAGTGGTTGGCAGGCATACGCCTAGCCAACATATTGCGAATGATTTTTTATATGAGATTACTAATCCCCATAAAGAATTGTTAGCAATTGCTGGCGTTGATCCTGTATTGCAAGGGGTAGATATTGCTATTCAAGAAGTTGATAGGGTAATTGATTAGCTAGGTTTTGCAGGAATTGGTATTGAACCAGGCTTTGCAGAACCTGCGCAACATCCTGATGCAGACATTTACTTCCCTATTTATGAACATTTAGCTAACAAAGGCGTGCCTGTATTTATTATGTCAGGCCCTACCACCCCAGATCTGCAATTTAATAATCCAGATCATTTAGCGAAAGTAGCACAAACTTTCCCACAATTACCCATAGTCTGCTATCACGGTTACTATCCCAACACCCAGCAATTAGTTGGGGTTGCTTTTCGTTATGAAAATGTTTTTGTGGTGCCAGATATGTATGGCTTTTTAGCGGGTAGTGAAGTATTTGTTAGTGCGGCAAATGGCTTTTTAGCAGATCAATTGCTGTTTGGTTCATCTTATCCTTTTCGTCCCATTAAACAATCTATTGAAGATTTTTTACAATTAGGCTTTAAAGAAAATATTATTGATAAATTACTGTATGGTAATGCAGCTAACCTTTTTAAGTTATAGCTTAAAAGGTTAGCTACTATTTTTTAACCCAGTAACACTAGCTTGAACTTACGTTCTATTAATAAATAGCTTGAATATGCTTTTATATATAAAAGTTATAATAAAAGAATAATAAATTCTTTTTAGTTATTTATTGATTGGCGTAGACTGCCAGTGCTTACTTATTCTATAAGGATGCTTAACCATGTTAGTTGTTGCTATTGGCGGTAGCCCTAGCGCTAAATCACGCTCAACAGCGTTACTTAATTATGCTACAGACTGGCTAACCCAATATGGGGTAGACAGCTATACGGTAACTGTTAAAGATTTTTTAGCAGAAGACTTGCTATATGCCAATTTTGATAGCCCACAAATCCAAGAGCTACAGCAAAAGCTAACACAAGCAGATGGCGTAATTTTAGCGACACCTATCTATAAAGCTGCTTACAGTGGTGCTCTAAAAACCATTTTAGATTTATTACCTGAACGTGCTTTGGCTAACAAAGTAGTATTGCCTATAGCCACAGCAGGCAGTAGTAATCATCTATTAGCGTTAGATTATGCTCTCAAACCCGTAATTGCTGCATTAAAAGCTAAAGAGATATTACACGGAGTATTTGCTAACGATCAGCAAATTACTTATCCAACAGCTACAACCCCACTAATTTTAGCTAAAGACTTAGAATTACGTTTAGAAACCGCATTGCAACAATTCTATCTTGGCCTACAACCGACCCAAGCACTCAAGCAACAACACTTGATAAAACCATTGAAAGAGGCTGTTTAACCTTATGGGCAATAGCAAACCTTATGCAGTTATTTAATCTTCCCTATTCGCCTGCATTAGCGACTTCTATTCGGGCAACAGCACAAACCTTTGAAGACCCAAAATCAAAGGAATTATTAGCCTATTTGCAGCAAATAGCACCGAGTGAAGCCAGTGTTTTAATTATTGGTGAAACGGGTACGGGTAAAGAATTAGTAGCTAGGCATATTCATCAGTTAAGTGAACGACATAATGGTCCTTTTATTGCGGTAAACTGTGGGGCATTCGCTGAGACCCTAGTAGAAGCAGAACTGTTTGGTCAAAATAAAGGCGCTTTTACGGGAGCTGTTATTGATAAGGCAGGGTGGTTTGAAGAGGCCAATGGTGGTACCTTATTTTTGGATGAAATAGGGGATTTACCTTTATCTATCCAAGTGAAGTTATTGCGTGTTTTACAAGAACGAGAAGTAGTAAGATTAGGCTCCCGTAAAAGTATTACGATTGATGTACGGGTAGTGGCTGCTACCAATGTAGAGCTAGAAAAAGCCATTATGGCAGGTAATTTCCGAGAAGACTTATATTATCGGATTAATGTGGCCCATCTAAAATTACCGCCTTTACGTGAACGTACAGGCGATATTTTGCCATTAGCCAACTATTTTATTGCTGAGTATGCAAAACGTTTGAACAAGCAGATCGTTACCCTAGATAAAGCGGCTGAAAAAAAACTATTAACTCATTTATGGCCAGGTAATATTAGGGAGTTAGAAAATGTTATTCATCACACCTTATTAATTTGCCAAAGTAATGTAATTAGTGGCCAAGATTTACATTTTTCTAGCTTACCTTTAAAGCAACAACAGATAGCTACTCATAGTATTGAAGATATAGCTATCGAAGAACTATTAGCAAAAACTTTTGCAAGATTATTTAATGAGCAGCCAGAGAACATCTACCAACTGGTAGAAAAAGCTTTATTTCATACAGCTTATGAGTATAGTTTTCATAATCAAGTACATACTGCGCAGTTACTAGGAATTAGTAGAAATATTGTGCGTGCTAAACTAATAGAATATGGTGAGTTAGTGGTTAATAAACGAGCTAATATCAACTAGTGATATAGTATTTGCAGTTGAAAATTATTGTTTTTCTAAAAACACAAAATCTAAATTATCAGTTATCTTTTGCCTTTTAAATTCCTTATAACCATTTTTAAGATAAAGTGCTAAGTTTTTTTGGCTTTTAGTACTGGTAAATAGTTCATAGCGTAGGTGAGGGTAGTATTTCTCGATAGTCATCAAAAGCAGTGTACCTAATCCTTGGTTTTGCTGGTTTGGATGGACTATTAATTTACCAATATAAAGAGTATTAGAATCTCTATAACCTCGTACTGAACCAATGATTTTA
>JBEBWU010000024.1:0-11011 GCA_040391985.1 Entomomonas sp.
TCAGCAAAATATAGTTGCTGCTAATGAAGCACAAAATACTTTAGAAAAAACTTTATATAACTTAGCAACTAGTCGTGATGGGTTAAATGAGCTAGAGGTAGAAGCGCGTTTAGCAAGAGATGGTGCAAATACTGTTGCTCACGATAAGGCTCCGCATGCACTCATTCAATTGTTATCGGCCTTTAATAATCCCTTTATTTACGTATTAATGGCACTAAGTGCTGTTAGTTTTTACACTGATTTTTGGTTGCCTTTTAAGGCTGGTGAAGATACAGATTTAACAGGTGTTATTATTGTTGTTACAATGGTAGCTATCAGTGGCTTTATGCGTTTCTGGCAAGAATATCGTTCAAATAAAGCCGCAGAAGCACTAAAAGCGATGGTAAAAACTACTGCTACTGTATTACGTCGTAATAAAGAGGGAAATAATCCTAAAATAAAAGAAATAGCGATGCGAGATATCGTGGTAGGCGATATTGTTCATCTATCAGCAGGGGATATGATTCCAGCTGATGTACGATTGGTTGAGTCACGTGATCTTTTTATTAGCCAAGCAGTATTAACAGGTGAGTCTATTCCTGTCGAAAAGTACGATACTTTAGGCAATGTCAAAGAAAAAACAGCTGATGTGGTAGCTCTTGGTGAATACGATACATTAGAACTACCTAATATTTGTTTTATGGGAACTAATGTGGTGAGCGGTACTGCAACAGCTGTAGTAGTAGCCACAGGAGCAAATACTTATTTTGGTTCTTTAGCTAAATCAATAGTAGGATCAAGAGCACAAACAGCTTTTGATAGAGGGGTTAATAGTGTTAGTTGGTTATTAATTCGCTTTATGTTAGTAATGGTACCTATAGTACTATTAATTAACGGTTTCACTAAAGGCGATTGGACAGAAGCCTTTATGTTTGCCTTGGCTGTAGCAGTAGGTTTAACCCCTGAAATGTTGCCAATGATCGTCAGTGCGAATCTTGCGAAAGGTGCAGTAGCCATGGCTCGCAAAAAAGTGGTGGTAAAACGTTTAAATGCTATCCAAAACTTTGGTGCCATGGATATTCTTTGTACTGATAAAACAGGTACTCTAACCCAAGATAAAATTATTCTTGAACGTCATGTAGATATTAATGGAGCTAATCGCGATCAGATTTTGCAATTAGCTTGGTTAAATAGTCATCACCAAAGTGGCGTAAAAAATTTAATGGATAAGGCGATTGTCCGCTTCGCTAAAAAGTATCCAGCTTTTATAAAACCAAAAGAGTGGAAAAAAGTTGATGAGTTACCTTTCGACTTTGTACGTCGTCGTTTATCTGTCATTGTAGAAAAACAAGGTGAGCGTCTATTAGTGTGTAAAGGTGCTGTAGAAGAAATGCTTTCTGTAGCCACCAAAGTACGTGAAAATGGACAATTTTTACCTATTAATGAAGAGCGTCGTCAACAGTTATTAAAAATTGCAGATGATTATAATAATGATGGTTTTCGTGTATTAATATTGGGTACTAGAGTATTAGCTGATGATTCTCGTACACAGTATACAATAGCAGATGAGTTAGATTTAGTTATTGAAGGTTTTTTAACTTTTCTTGATCCACCAAAAGATACTGCAGAGGCTGCATTAACAGCATTACGTGATAATGGTGTAGGCGTTAAAGTGTTAACGGGTGATAATCCAGTTATTACTTTAAAAATTTGCCGTGAAGTAGGTTTGGATGCAGGTGAACCATTAATAGGTAAAGAAATAGACCTATTAGATGATGAAACATTGCATAGTAAAGTAGAAGAGCATACTGTTTTTGCTAAATTAACCCCTATGCAAAAATCACGAGTACTTAAAGCTTTGCAAGCAAATGGTCATACAGTGGGTTTCTTAGGTGATGGTATTAATGATGCTCCAGCATTACGTGATGCAGATGTGGGGATTTCAGTAGATACAGGTACTGATATTGCTAAAGAATCAGCGGATATTATTTTATTAGAAAAGAGTTTAATGGTTTTAGAAGAGGGTGTTATTAAAGGCAGAGAGACTTTTGGTAATATCATGAAGTACCTCAATATGACGGCTAGCTCTAATTTTGGTAATGTTTTTTCTGTGTTAGTAGCCAGTGCTTTTTTACCTTTCTTACCTATGTTGGCTATCCACTTACTTATTCAAAACCTAATGTATGATATCTCTCAGTTATCATTACCTTGGGATAAAATGGATAAGGAGTTTTTACGTAAACCACGCAAATGGGATGCTAAAAATATTGGTCGTTTTATGCTATGGATTGGTCCAACGTCCTCTATTTTTGATATTACTACCTTTGCTTTAATGTGGTATGTATTTGCCGCTAATACACCAGAGTTACAATCTTTATTCCAATCAGGTTGGTTTATTGAAGGATTATTATCGCAAACCTTAGTAGTGCATATGTTACGTACTCAAAAGATTCCTTTTGTACAAAGTACAGCCGCATTACCTGTTTTATTAATGACAGGTTTGGTAATGGCGATAGGTATTTATATTCCATTCTCACCACTAGGTGCTATGGTTGGATTACAACCATTACCATGGGAGTACTTCCCTTGGTTAGTAGGTACTTTAGTATGCTATTGCTTGGTGGCACAAACGATGAAAACCATTTATATCCGTCGTTTTGGTCAATGGTACTAAACATAAAAAAGGCACCAATAGGTGCCTTTTTTTATAGTAAATGAATATTAGAAAGATGCAGTAATCGAGGTATATAAAGTTCTACCTGGTTCATTATAAGTATAAGCCCCAGCATCTTTACTATTACCCTCACGGTATAAACGTTTATCAAAAATGTTATTAACGCCTAGGGTTACTCGTAAATTTTTAGTGAATTCATAAGAGCCTGAGAAGCCTACTAAAATATAAGGTGATATTTCACGTCTACCATCTTTACTAACTGGTTTTCCTTGATAATCATATTTAGGTGGTGTTTGTCTGCCATACCATGTTGCTGTAGTTTGTAATGACAGTGCGTCAGTAGCTTGCCAGTCCATTGTAGAGTTGATAGTAAACTCTGGAATAATAGACAATGGCTCACCTGTTGTTTTATTTTTGGACTGTAACATATAGGTGAAATTGTTTGTCCATGTTAAATCATAGTGTAATGGAATGGTTAGATTACCTTCTAACCCTTCAACCACTGCTTTAGGTACATTATCCCATTGGAAAATATCTGAGTTAACATAAGAGCCTGTTCCACCAGTTGCTGTACCAACGATACCTTGGCCTGCTTCGATTTTGTTTTTATAATCGTTACGGAACCATGTAATACCAGCGATCCAACCATCTTGTTTGTACTCAATACCTAATTCTTTATTGACACTGGTTTCTGCTTTGAGATTTTTATTACCCATTAAGTAACAACTACCACCTGCTCCCCAACAACCATTACCACGACTATAGAGTAAATAGTTAGGGTTAGTTTGATACAAGTTAGGTGCTTTATAAGCACGAGCAATACCTGCTTTTATAGTAACAGTATCAGTTAAGTCTTGAGAAATATTTAGAGCAGGGCTCCAGTTGCTACCTGTTGTAGTGTGATGATCGTATCTAAGGCCTGGAGTTACGATAGTACCTGGTCTTAGTTCAATATTGTTTTCTACAAATAATGAGCTGATAGTAGCAGAAGACTTAGTATTACGGTTAGTACCAGTAATACCAGCAACACTTCCACCTTCTGTAACGGTCTGAGTGTTGGAGAATGGATCATCCATTTTTTGTTCATTCCATTCTGCCCCTAAAGTTACTACTTGATCGAATACAGCATAAAAGGGAATATTAACTTCACTATGGCCTGTTAAACTACGTAGACTGATAGTTCCAAAATCGTCACTGTTAATATTGCCTTCAGGACCACCTGCTAAGCCTTCTTGCAATCGTCTATTACGTGTTTTTTCATATTGGAAAAAACTCATAGAGGATAAGTTATCCCACTTGCCACGATGAGTAATAGCAAAGTTTTCACGATACATTATGTTTGTTTCACGACCAATCCATGGGTCACGAAAAGCTTGTAATGCAGCAGCAGAAGAGTTATTCATACTATCGCCTGCATAAATATTACCTTGCCGACTGAAACCTGCTTCAAATTCTAATGATTGTTCAGGAGTAAATTGCCATTTAATCAAGCCATTGATGTCTTTATTACGAACACCTTCACGGCCTGCTGTTGCAAAGTTACCGATGGTATGATTTTTATTAATATCCTCATCATCGGCATCCGTTTTATTGAGATTGCCATAGATACGATAGGATAAATTATCAGCAAGGGGGCCACTTAAACCAAAATCAATACGTTTGGTTACCCCCTCACTTTTATGTTGAGGCATATTTCTATATATAGTGACATTACCATGATGTTCTTGAGTTGTACCTTTAGTAATGATATTGATAACACCACCTGCTGCACCTGAACCATAACGTGCGGCAGCAGGACCACGTAAAATTTCAATGCGTTCAATTTGATCTGCTGGTACCCAGTTAGTATCACCTCTGGTATCACGGTCACCACGCCAACCATAGCGTACTGAGTTTTTAGAGGATATAGGTTTACCATCCACTAAAATTAAGGTGTTTTCTGGCCCCATACCACGAATATCAACTTGTCGATTGTTACCTCTTGCACCAGAACCGCTGTTACCTGTTAAATTAACACCAGGTTGTTTACGTAGAATTTCAGAAATATCATTAACAGGTGGACTTTTACGAATATCTTCAGCAGTAATAATAGAAACACCAGGTGCTTGTTTCAGTTCTTCTTGGGCTGTACCTAAAACTTCTAGGGTATCAAGTTGAATAGCATTATCTTGCTCTTCTGTAATTTGGTTTTGTGCCAATACAGGTAGGCAAATACTAGTTACTAATAGAAATAATAAATTCTGCCTAGTTACAAACTTACGACACTTCATGAGTGTGCTACCTCTTCAAATTAATGCTTAATGATGTGATGGTGGATTACTAAAAAAACTGGTCAGCGCCTGTTGAATGGCAAATGGGATAACTGCGCCATGATTTTGTTCAGGAAAAATAAAGAAACGGGTATGTAATTTTGTAGAAGCATCTTTGTTCAGAAGATCTGCTAACTCTTTGGCATTAGTTACTTGGTTTCTTTTAAGGAGTTTTTCTTTTCTTGCAGCAGGACTGTTAACAGGAGCTGTTTGTTCTAAACCGCCAACACTGATAATAAGTTGTGGTGGTTTGTTATATGTTGTTTGGCTATTAATAAAGTGACTTGATTCTCGAATAATGGCTTTATTATCCCACCAGATTGAAGGGCTTGCAGCGTAGTAGTATTGAAAGCTGTTTGGCTTAGTAAAACTGGTAAATAAAGTAAATAGACCACCATAAGAATGACCAAATAAAGCTTGTTGTTGGCTATCTATATTATATTTTTGCTCAATTAACGGTTTTAATTCTGTAGTGATAAATTTTAGAAACTTTTCAGCACCACCACCATTTTCTTCCCCTTTAATAAATGGATCATTAGTGATAGTTGAATTATGGGATGGTGTGTAATCTTGAGCGCGGAATGTTAGCCATTGCTCTTGTTCTTTATAATCAATAGCAACTATTACTATCGGTTTTATAATCCCTTGCTCTATTAAATTATTAGCGAGGCTTTCTGCCCGAGAAAAAGTTAAGTGCCCATCGAGCAAGTAGATAATAGGATAGCCAGTACTAGGTGCAGCTTGTTGAGGGACTGAAATATAAATATGGTAATCTTTATTAGTGATAGATGAGTGTAGGACTATTTGTTGAGCTGTACTTGTAAGTGGCTCTTGCTGATTATTGGCGTTAGCAAGGATTGTATTGGTGTAACAGCCTGTTAAAAGAGTAAATAATGATAAAGCAATTGCTTTAAATTTACTTTTATTTGAGTTAAGGCTGTTTAAAGTCATAAATACTCCAAAAAACTTTATGAAAATGAGAATTATTATCATATAATATTGAGCATATTGTTGCTTATTTTTCTTTTTCTTTATTTTGCGTAAACGACAAATTGTTTTGCAAAAAACACAATTAACGAATTAGTTAGTTGTGGTGGTAGGTATATTTATGATGCTTTCTCACTCAGATACTATGGTCGACCGTAATCAACTTGCTAAACTTACTCAAGTAGTAGGGCGAAACTGTCAAGTTATTGATAAACAACAATGTACAGATAACCATATCTTCAAAGGCAACTTTAACCTTATCAAGTTACGTGATGGTTTAACTTTACATACATCAGATGGCTGTGATTCTCACAATTTAAAAACACAAGCAGAACTTAAGCCAAGAATTGGTTTTATGTTGTTTTTAAATGGTCAATGCGATGTTTGCTATGGTGAACGAAAAGTTACTTTAGGGGTTAAACATAAGCAACAAAAAACAATAGTGCCTGAAGCTGTATTGATTTCTGTAGATCGCAAAGAGATATTTACTAGGGAAGCTCAAGAGGGTCGTTATTTACGTAAAGTAGTGGTGGGAATAGATCCTAACTGGTTAGAAAATGGTGGTTTTGAAGGTTTGGAAGGGTATAAAAAGGTTATCCAATTTTCTCAACAACATTTAAAAGTTGAACGACATCTAGTATCTAAGCATATGCAATCCATTGCTGAGAAAATTTTGAATCCACCCGATTATTCACCCTTTTTAAAGAATCTGTATGTTGAAGGATTAACATTAGAGATTGTCAGTGAAGCATTAACGATGTTAACTGATCAACAAAGCTTAGTAACCAATGCTGCAAAGATTCACCCTTATGAAAAGAGACGAATTAATAAAGTATTAGAATTGCTAGAAAATACCATAGAGTTAAAAGATTTATCATTAGATTTTATTGCTCAACAAGTGGGCACTAATACTAATACGTTACAACGTAATTTCCGTAATATGATGGGTATGACAGTATTTGAATATTTACGTTGTCGAAAGCTTACCGAAGCAAAAAATGCATTAGAAAATAATATGGTTAATGTATTAGAGGCTGCTCTATTAGCAGGTTATAGTAGTGCGGCTAATTTTAGTACAGCTTTTAAAAAACAATTTGGTGTTACCCCTAATCAAGTGCGCACAAAAATCTATGCAATGTAATTAAAGCTATTGTTAAATAATAAAGTAGCTTTTGTATGGTATTATTTATAGTTAATTAATTACATAAATAAATTCTCCTATGGCTGTATTTCGTCATTCTAGTTATAAAAAGAACTTTCAAAAAAAACAGGTTGTAGCAGAGCCTAGCAAGTTATTGCTTTTTAATAAGCCTTTTGATGTCCTTACCCAGTTTACTGATGAGCAGGGTAGAAAAACCTTAAAGGATTTTATTGCTGTTAAAGGTGTTTATCCAGCAGGCCGATTAGATCGAGATAGTGAAGGGTTATTACTATTAACTAATGATGGAAAATTACAGGCTAAAATTGCTGATCCTAAGTTTAAACTACCTAAAATCTATTGGGTGCAAGTAGAAGGGACACCAACTGAACAGCAGTTGGAGCAATTACGAAAAGGGGTAGAGTTGAAAGATGGCTTAACATTGCCTGCACAGGTTGAGTTGATTGATGAACCTGATTTATGGGAACGTGATCCACCAGTAAGATTCCGTAAAACCATACCTACCCATTGGTTAGCTTTAACCATACGTGAAGGGCGTAATCGACAGGTACGACGTATGACAGCAGCAGTAGGATTACCTACCTTACGTTTAGTGCGAGTAAAAATAGGTGAATGGACATTAGATGGATTAGCTCAAGGCGAATGGCGAGAAGTCCCTGCTATGTTGCCGAAAGGTAATCAATAATTCCTAAACCAGCGGTATAACCTGTAGCATAACAACCTGTTAACAAATAACCACCTGTTGGTGCTTCCCAATCAAGCATTTCTCCAGCACAAAATATACTGGGTAGTTTTTTTAGCATAAGGGATTCATTTAGTTCATTAAAACAAATACCCCCTGCTGAACTAATAGCTTCTGCTATTGGTCTTGGTTTTATTAAGGTAATAGGTAAAGCTTTTAATAGATAAGGTAACTTAGCTAAATCCTGTAAAGCTTGTGGAGCTAATTCCCTCACTAAGCCCATTTTAATTTCTTTAAGATTAATTTGCTTACGCAGAAAGTTACTAATAGATTGACTGCCTTGTGATTTACTTAGTTGCTGTTGTAGTTTTTCTACAGAGGTTTGAGGAAATAAATCAAGGTATAGGGTAATACTGCCTTGTTGATTAATGGTTTCGCGCAGAGGTGCAGATAAAGCATAAATGGCACTGCCTTCTACACCATATTGGCTAATTAATAATTCGCCAAGTTGCTGTTGCTGTTTTCCTTGTGCATCTGTAAAAGAACAGGTGACTTGTTTGACAGGTGAACCTGCATATTTTTCTTTAAAAATAGTAGACCAACATTCAACTTCAAAACCACAATTTGAAGGTTGCCAAGCAGAACAATTAATTTGTCTTTGTTGTAAATAGCTTAACCACTGACCATCTGTTCCTAGTCTAGGATAACTAGCCCCTCCTAAGGCTAATAAAGTAGCATTGGCCGTTAGTTTTTTGATACCTGCTGGGGTAGTAAAAATAAGATTATTTTCCTTATCCCAACCTTGCCAAGTATGTCGCGTATAGAATTGTACGCCTTGTTCTCGTAAGCGTTTTAGCCATGCTCGTAATAGGGGAGCTGCTTTCATTTCTTTCGGGAAAATACGTCCTGAACTGCCAACAAAGGTTTCAATACCTAAAGTATGGCACCATGTTAGTAATTGTTCTGCACCAAATTTTTGTAGGTAGGGTGTTAGACTATTGGTAGGGATATAACGTTGACTAAATTGATTAAAAGGTTCGGAGTGAGTGATATTTAAACCACCAATACCTGCTAATAAAAACTTTCTTCCTACTGAGGGCATACGATCAAATAATTGAACAGTAAAACCTCGTTGACTAATTATTTCTGCAGCCATTAAACCAGCAGGGCCACCGCCAATAATAGCAATAATAGGTTGATCAGTATTGGTTGTCATAAATTAGCCATAAATAAGGATTATTATAAATCACTTAATATCAATAGAATAGCTAATAGGTTAAGCTGAATAAAGGCTGTATGCTAGTACGATGTTAAATTGTATCAGTCGATTTAGTTTATTATATAGCTATATATTGTCAGAAAAACAGTTTGAGGTTTTAATTAATAATGGCGGGCAGTCGTTCGTTAACGAATACACTATATCATTTATGGTCGCTAGAGCGAGTTGCTTATAGTATAAGGGTATTTATTGCTTTAACAGGGGTGATGGCAGTATGTTGGTGGCGCGATGAGTTATCATTATTAGTACCTCTATTTTTAGGTATTATTGCAAGTGCTTTAGCAGAGACTGATGATAATTGGCAGGGAAGATTAAAGGCGCTTATTGTAACATTAGTCTGTTTTAGTATTACGTCTGCTTCGGTCACTGTATTATTTCCTTATCCTTGGTTATTCGCTGTTGGTCTTGCTACTTCTGCTTTTTTTCTAAACTTATTAGGTGCTATTGGTAGTCGTTACAGTACCATTGGCATGGCAACATTAATTCTTTCAATTTATACCATGATTAGTGTTAGCCAACATATTGAGATGAATAATCCACATATTTGGCGTGATAGTATAGCGTTAATTGTTGGTGCCGCTTGGTATGGATTGTTATCAGTTGTTTGGAGTTTTCTATTTGCTCATCAACCTGTGCTATATGCATTAGCGAGTTTATTTTATGAGTTGGGTGAATATCTAAGAATTAAAGCAACTTTGATAGAGCCCGTTAGGCGCTTAGATATTGAGGAAAGAAGATTAGCTTTAGCTAGACAGAATGGTAAGGTAGTAGCTGCCCTTAATGTGGCAAAAGAAACCATATTAAATAGAATGAAAGGTAGCCGCCATAATCCTCAGGTAAGCCGTTATTTAAAACTTTACTTTATTGCTCAGGATATTCATGAGCGAGCAAGTTCATCGCATTATCCTTATGATGCTTTAAGTGAAGCATTTTTTCATAGTGATGTATTATTTCGTTGTCAGTTATTGTTACATCATCAAGGTAGGGCTTGCCAGTTGTTAGCGAAAGCCATTCGTTTAAAGGAACCCTTTGCTTACAGTGAAAGTACAGAAGCTTTAGAGGACTTAAAAAAATCTATTGATTATGTGAAACAGCAGCCAGAAACGAATAGAAGATTATTACGTTCAGTACGCGCTTTAGCACAAAATTTAACCGTGTTAGAGCAAAAATTAGTGGATGCTAAAAACCCTGATGCATTAACTCACCAAGATATTAGTTTATTTGATCGGGAAGTACATACTTTTAAAGAAGCGTTTATTCGTTTAAAACAAAATCTTTCGTTTACTTCATTAACTTTTCGCCATGCTGTACGTATAGCCATTGCTCTTTCTATTGGTTATGGATTAATGCATTTATTAAATGCTGAATATGGTTTCTGGATTTTATTGACGACGCTATTTGTTTGTAGGCCTAGTTATGGTGCAACAAGAGTGCGTCTAGTACAGCGGATGATAGGTACGGTTATTGGGGTGGTCAGTGGTTGGGCATTGATTACATTATTTCCTAGTTTAATTGTGGAATCGATTATTACTATTATTGCAGGGGTTTTATTCTTTGCTTATCGGGTAAGTCGTTATACATTATCAACAGCCTTTATTACCTTAATGATTTTATGTTGTTTTAATCAAATGGGTAGTTCAGCCTTTACCATGATTATGCCTCGCTTATTGGATACATTTATTGGCTGTGCCATTGCAGGTTTTGCGGTGTTTTTAATTTTACCTGATTGGCAGGGTAGACAATTAAACAGAGTTTTAGCTAATACCTTAAGTACTAGCAGTCGTTATTTACGCGAAATTATGCGCCAATATGAAACAGGCAAGGAAGACGATTTAGATTATCGTGTTGCCCGTCGTAATGCCCATAATGCTGATGCTGCTTTATCAAGTGCATTAGCCAGTATGTTGTTAGAGCCTGGACATTTCAGAAAAGATGCTGATGC
>JBEBWU010000025.1:0-11005 GCA_040391985.1 Entomomonas sp.
AAAGATAATGGCCTAGTTCGAGATGTATTTCATACTAGACACATGCAACGCTTGCTGGGTAATTATGGTATAGGGCATGTCCGTTACCCTACTGCGGGCTCGTCTAGTTCAGCGGAAGCTCAACCTTTTTATGTAAACTCTCCTTATGGTATTACTTTGGCGCATAATGGTAACTTAACCAATGTAGAGCAGTTATCAAAAGAAATTTATGCATCAGATTTACGTCATGTGAATACAACCTCTGATTCTGAAGTATTACTCAATGCTTTTGCCCATGAATTAGCTAAATCTAAAACATTACACTTGGCACCTGATGATATTTTTGATGCTGTAACAGCCTTATATCGCCGTTGTAGAGGTGGTTTTGCTGTAGTCTCAATGATTTTAGGTCATGGCATTGTAGCTTTTCGTGATCCTCATGGTATTCGTCCTATTGTTTATGGTCATCGCCAGACAGAATTAGGCACTGAGTATATGGTGGCTTCTGAAAGTGTAGCACTTGATGTGTCTGGTTTCACATTAATTCGTGACTTGGCACCTGGCGAAGCATTATATATCACAGAAAATGGTGAATTATTTACTAAGCAATGTGTAGCGGTTGAGAAGTTTACACCTTGTATTTTTGAGTATGTTTATTTAGCGCGTCCTGATTCTATTATGGATGGTATTTCTGTTTATAAATCTCGTTTAAAAATGGGTGAAAAGCTTGCCGAGAAAATTTTAAGAGAACGTCCCGACCATGATATTGATGTAGTTATCCCTATTCCAGATACCAGTAGAACCTCTGCACTCGAACTAGCCAACCATTTAGGGGTTAAGTTTAGAGAAGGTTTTATGAAAAACCGTTATATTGGACGGACATTTATTATGCCTGGCCAAGCAGAACGTAAGAAATCGGTAAGACAAAAACTTAATGCTATCGATTTAGAGTTTAAAGATAAGAATGTATTGCTAGTAGATGATTCTATTGTACGTGGTACTACTTGTAAGCAAATTGTTCAAATGGCAAGGGATGCAGGCGCTAAAAAAGTTTATTTTTGTTCGGCAGCTCCTGCAGTGCGTTATCCTAATGTATATGGTATTGATATGCCTAGTGTACATGAATTAATTGCACATAATCGTACTACTGAAGAAGTGGCTGACTTAATCGGTACGGATTGGTTGATCTATCAAGATTTAGAAGACTTGAAAGAAGCTGTACGTTTTGAAGGTTCTGATGTTCATGATTTTGATTGCGCAGTATTTGATGGTCATTATGTAACAGGTGATGTAAATGCCGAGTATTTAAATCATATTGAAGAAGAACGTAATGATAAAATGCTAGCAAAAAAGAAAGCTGAAACGGCAATTATTGAGCTACATAATAACTAGTAACAACGATTGAAATGAGACAGTAGTAGTATGACTGATAAATGGCAGGCTGGTCGCTTAGACAGTGATTTGCAAGATGTTGGATTAGATACTTTAGCAATTAGAGCAGGACAAGCAAGAAGCCCTGAGGGGGAACATAGTGAGGCGTTATTTTTAACCTCAAGTTATGTTTTTGCCTCAGCTGCTGATGCTGCTGCACGTTTTGCTGGTCAGGACGAAGGTAATGTCTATTCGCGTTATACTAATCCTACAGTACGCAATTTTGAGCAACGTTTGGCTGCTATGGAAGGAGCTGAACAAGCGGTAGCAACTGCCTCTGGTATGTCTGCTATTTTAGCGTTAGTAATGAGCTTGTGTAGTGCAGGCGATCATATTGTTGTTTCACAAAGTGTCTTTGGTTCCACCATTAATTTATTTGAAAAATACTTTAAACGTTTTGCTATTGAAGTTGATTATGTGCCATTGGCAGATATAACTGGTTGGGAAACGGCATGTAAGCAAAATACTAAATTATTTTTTGCTGAGTCACCTTCTAACCCACTATCTGAACTAGTTGATATTACTGCATTAGCCAATTTAGCTCATAGCAAAGGTGTGCTGTTGGCTGTTGATAATAGTTTTTGTACCCCTGCGTTGCAACAGCCTATTAAATTAGGTGCTGATATTGTAATGCATTCTGCTACTAAATATATTGATGGCCAAGGTCGTTGTTTAGGTGGTGCTGTGGCAGGCCGTGCAGAGCATATGAAAGAGTTAGTAGGTTTTTTAAGAACTGCTGGCCCTACAATGAGTCCATTTAATGCATGGGTTTTTCTAAAGGGATTAGAAACATTAAGATTACGTATGCGCGCCCATAGTGATAATGCGTTGTTATTAGCAGAGTGGTTAGTGCAGCAGCCTAATGTTGAAAAAGTTTATTATGCAGGACTTATAGATCACCCACAGCATGATTTAGCTAAGCGTCAACAACAAGGTTTTGGTGCTGTATTAGGGTTTGACGTAGTAGGTGGGAAGGAAGCAGCTTGGCGATTGGTTGATGCCACTAGACTGATTTCTATTACTGCAAATCTAGGTGATGCTAAAACGACAATTACTCATCCAGCAACAACTACACATGGTAGAGTGTCACCTGAAGCAAGAGCAAAAGCGGGTATTAAAGATGGGTTAATTCGTATTGCGGTGGGGCTTGAAGATATTGAAGATATAAAAGCAGATCTTGCCAAAGGGCTAGCGGCTATTTAGTTTTAATTGAATGGCAATAAAAAAAGCAGGCTTAAGGCCTGCTTTTTTGTTACTTAATGAGCTTGTTGATAAAGAAATTCAAGCAATGCTTTTTGCGCATGTAATCTGTTTTCAGCCTGTTCCCATACAACAGAGCGTGGGTCATCTAATAACGTTTCACTAATTTCTTCACCGCGATGAGCCGGTAAACAGTGCATAAAAACTACATCAGGGCTGGCTAAATCAAGTAATTGTTCATTTACTTGGAAACCTTTGAATTTTTCTAAACGTTCAGTTGCTTCATCTTCTTGTCCCATAGAAGCAAACACATCAGTGCTTACTAAATGTGCACCTGCTACAGCTTCTTTAGGATCATCAGTAATTTGTACACGGCCTTTTGCTAATTCTACAAAACGAGGGTTAGGCTCAAAGCCTTTTGGACAGGCTACTTTTAATTGGAAATCAAATTGAACAGCTGCTTCTGCATAACTGTTACACATATTATTACCATCACCAATCCATGCTACTGTTTTACCTGCAATATCACCACGCTGTTCGAAATAGGTTTGCATATCTGCTAGTAGTTGGCATGGGTGTAAATCGTCTGTTAGTGCATTAATAACAGGCACTCTTGAGTTTCTAGCAAATTCTGTAACATTGTCATGGGCAAAGGTTCTAATCATTACCATATCAATCATACTAGAAATAATAATGGCTGAATCGTGAATGGTTTCTCCACGTCCTAATTGAGTATCTCTGGAGGCTAAGAAAATAGCTTGACCACCTAGTTGAATCATACCTGCTTCAAATGAAACGCGGGTACGGGTTGATGATTTTTCAAAAATCATCCCAAGAATACGACCATTAAGTGTATTGTGAGGTATATTGTCACGACGCATTGCTTTTAATTCTATGGCGCGCTTGATTAGATTCTTTAGTTCGTCCTTTGAACAATCAAATAGTGACAGAAAGTGCCGTACACTCATAAAAATATTACCTTGCTGTTAATTTAAGAGATTCAACTGATTAAAATTATAGTCTTTGTAATAGTGGTAAAAACTGATGTAAACGAAGGATTATGTCATAAAATCTTTTATAATAAAAGAATAACTATAGGACTTTAGATTAATTAAGAGGTTAGTTAATTAATCTTTAGCCTGTAATAGTGTATAGTAGTATTAGCAAAGATTACCTATCAAGCCAGGTTATTATAAATGGGATTTTTAAAAGATATTGCTGAGCGTAAACAATTTAAACGTTATATGTTGGATGCTTGGCAACAATATTCTACATTAAAGTCTTTAATACGAGAGCCTTTAATTCTAGTAGATATTCGTACAGGACGTATTATAGAAGTTAATGCGCCTTTTGAAAGGATATTGGGCTGGTCTATGAAGCAAGTAGTAGGCGTGCCTATTGCTGACTTGGGTATTTGGAAGGAATCAGCAAGAAATAAAATTGTTAAATTAATTCTAAAAAAACGTTCAGTTAAGTTAACGGATATTCAATTATCTACAATAGATGGCGATATTTTAACAGGTGAATTATGTGCCAAAATCGTTCGTCTTAATGGTGGGTTAGCTGTTTTAGCTACTTTTTATTATAGTCATAGTTTAATGACGGTAGAAAAGTTTTTTAATGTTAATGAAAGAGAGTTCTCTTCAGCATTTGATCCTACTACAGATGTCGTTACCATTTCTGATTTTAAAACAGCTAAATATATTAAAGCAAATGAAGCAATTAGAAACCTTTTAGGTTATCAACAAGCAGATTTATTAAAACAAACAGAGTTTGATATAGGTGTATGGGCTTCAGTTGAAGAGCGAACAGATTTTTTAAAGAAAGTGCAAGAAGGTGGGCCGCAATTATTAGAAACTGCTTTATATCGTCAAGAAGTAGGCTATATGCCTATTAAGTTCATGGTTGATATTTTGTGCACGGAAGGTAAAAACTATGTGATGATGGTAGGGCATGATGTAACGAATTTACGTAAGGCAGAACGTCGAGCTATTCATCTTGCTTATCATGATCCTTTAACTAATTTACCTAACCGTACTTTGTTGTATGAGCGTTTAGAGCAGCAAATTAAATTAGTGCAACGATATAATTTACATGCTGCCTTGTTGTTCTTAGATTTAGACCATTTTAAAAATATTAATGATTCTATTGGGCATCCTATTGGTGATGCTGTTTTAAAGATTGTTACCACACGTTTGAAAGCCAGTATTCGTACTAATGATACTGTTTCTCGGGTAGGGGGAGATGAGTTTATTATTTTACTCACTCGTTTAGAAGGTGATTTTAATGAGGTAGAACGACAGGTACTGATGACGGCGGAAAGGATTCGAGAAATTTTATCAGAACCTATGCTAATTGATGCATACCGCCTACAAATTTCTACCAGTATTGGGGTAACCATTATTCCTGAGCATGGTGTTAATAGTTCTGAGCTTATTAAAAGAGCTGATATTGCTTTATATAAAGCCAAAGAGCTAGGCAGAAATATGATTGCTACTTTCCGTAGTTCTATGCAATCAGCTGTTGTACAACGTATGCGTATTGAAGCAAAAATGCGCCAAGCCTTACAGAATAAAGAATTTAAGCTTTGTTTTCATCCTCAAGTTTTCTCAAGAACACATGAAATTACAGGTGCAGAGGCGCTTATTCGTTGGGTACAGGGAAAAGATGTTTTCTCACCAGAGCATTTTATTAATATTCTTGAAGAAACCCAGTTGATCATTGAGGTAGGTGAGTGGATTATTTTAGAAGCTTGTCGCTTGTATGCTAAGCTAATGAATAATAAGGCTATTTCATTGTTGGATTTTAAGTTTTGTGTAAATGTAAGCCCTAAACAGATACAACACGAAGACTTTTATGATCTTATTGAGCGTGCCCTAAAACAATATAACATTCCCAAAAGAGCCATTACTTTAGAAGTAACAGAAGGTATTGTTATTCAAGAAACTAATAATACGATTGAAAAAATGTATGCCTTAAGAAAGTTGGGTGTTAACTTTGCTATTGATGATTTTGGTACAGGTTATTCATCATTATCTTATCTGAAGAAGTTGCCTATTGATATGTTGAAAATTGATAAGGCCTTTGTTGATACGATTACTACAGATATTCATGATTCAGGTATTGTTAGTGCTATTATTACTATGGCAAATAGTTTGGATTTTGAGGTAATAGCGGAAGGTGTTGAAACGGTTGATCAATTATCAATTTTAGAGGAAAAGGGATGTTACTTATACCAAGGTTATTTATTTAGCAAGCCTTTAACTTTTGATTCATTACAAGCTTTACTCGTAGCGCAAAGTAGTCGACAAATTTAATAATAAATTCTGCCATTTACAGATTGAAAAGGGTACAATGATAGACTTTATTTGAGGTATTTTGATTTGTCGTAGTAAAGGATATATGTTGTCTATTTCAAAGCTTTCTCGGAAAACATCAGGTTTTACAGTATTAGAATTATTATTAGTAATTACTATCGTTATTATAGTGGTTGCAGGTATAGCTTTTTATGTACTAAATTTTACAAGTCTTGGCAGTAATCTACTTAATAAGCAAAATGATCAGGTAGTTAACACTGCTCCTAAAACAGTTAATATTCCTATGACAAATACAGGGCAAATCGTTATTAATTTAACAGATGAGCCTTTACAAACATTACCAGTAGATGAAAAATTACTATATGCATTTGATAAAGATATAAAAGTAGGCACTGAATGGCCAATAGGAAATGCTGGTTTATTGGTGAAAAGCTATGATGGGAAAAACGTAGAATTAATAGGTTATAGCTATTTAAAAGCAAATAGACGATTAGCTAACAGTGGTTATGATGCCTTGCAAGATTTAGACACTAATTCAGATAATCAGTTAGATGAATTAGATATAGGTTTTGCTAACTTGTATGTTTGGTTGGATACTAATCAAAATGGCCTTGTTGATAAGGATGAATTACAAAGCTTGCAAAAATTGGGTATTAAGTCTATCAGTATTGCTTCTATGGTTAATGTTAATAAAAGAATAAATAAAAGCACTATTACTAAGCAGGGGCAGTTTATACGAGAGGATGGCTCCAAAGGAAGTGTTATTGAGATAAATCTTTTTCAAGATCCTTATTACAGAGAGTTTACTGGTAGATTAGCTGTTTCTGACAATGCTAAAAAACTACCTGATACAAAAGCTTCTGGTTATGTAAGAGATTTACAGGAAGCAATGACACAGAATCCCGATTTATACTCCTTAATAGTAGATTATTTTGCTATAGAATTAGCAGATAGAAGATTTAATCAAATGAATCAAATTGTATTTGAATGGTCAAAAACATTAGAAAGTTCTTACTTAGAGAGCCGTTTAAAAAGTATTTCAACACCAAAGTTTGATATTAAGTTAGCCAAGGATCTAAATTTTGATAAATATTCTGAGATAGCTTCAGATAATCAAAAAGCAGTTACTGAACTTATGGCAATTGAAGCATTTACAGGGCAGCGCCAATTGTATTTTTCTAAAACAGAAGTATTAAATAGAACTACTCAAACTTGGGAGTTACATTTAATAATTAGTTTGGGAAATCAAGTGATAATGAATCAGACGATTGCAGCTAATCAAGATGGTACTAAAAAACAAATATTGCTTTCTAGTGATATGCTGAGTTTTTCTTCTGAACAAAGAGTAAATATTCGTAAAAAATACGATATGATTGTGGAGAGCTTATTTAAAAAGCTACAAGAGTCAGAAGGGGTTAGCAAACAAAATACTACACAATCAGATACTTCATCTGATCAACAGTGGGTGGATAAAAGTTTGCAAGATCAAATTAATACAGGGGAGTATTTCAGAAAGCCACAAAAGGCTATTGATTATCCACGTAGACGGCATATATCAGAATGTGTGAAGCCAGGAAATATTATTGATCAACAAGTTAGAGACTGTGCAGCAGGAAAAATTTCTAAAACTTGGTAGTTAGCATCTAAAACTAATTGTTAATCTCTTTTAGGAAACTTTACAGGTTAAATTATGACAAACCTAATATAGTTTTTATTAATAAAAGAGAGAATGATAATGGCTACTAAATTAGTTGCTGATATTTTGGTGGAGACATTAGAGCAGGTTGGTGTTAAGTCAGTTTGGGGTGTTCCAGGGGATTCACTGAATGCCATAACTGAAACCCTAAGAAAGCGTAACCAGATTAAGTGGCAAGGTGTACGTCATGAAGAAGCAGCAGCTTTTGCTGCCAGCGCATATGCTGATGTAACTAATCAATTAGGTGTGTGTGTTGGATCTTGCGGACCAGGTAATTTGCATTTAATAAATGGTTTGTTTGAAGCACAACGAATGAATGCTCCTGTGTTGGCTATTGCTGCACAAATTCCAAGTAGTGAGTTAGGGCTTGGTTATTTTCAAGAAACGCATCCTGAGTCTTTATTTAGAGATTGTAGTGATTACTGTGAGTTGGTTTCAAGTGCTGAACAATTACCAAGGGTATTAGAAACAGCGATACGATCAGCTTTAACTAAACGCAGCGTTTCAGTAATTGTTTTACCTGGCGATGTGGCTTTTAGTGAAGCTACTGTTCAAAAAGTTCAATGGTCTACACCTGTATTACCTATTGTAGTGCCTCCTGAACAAGAAATAGTGCAATTAGCTGAATTATTAAATCATACTAAGAATATTACCATTCTGTGTGGTTATGGTTGTCGTAATACACATAGCCAAGTAGTTGCTTTGGCTAAGAAACTTAAAGCGCCTGTAGTACATGCCTTAAGAGGTAAGCCTTTTGTAGAGTATGATAATCCTTTTGATGTAGGGATGACAGGTCTTATTGGTTTTTCATCAGGTTATCATGCATTAAAAGAGTGTGATTTTTTATTAATGCTGGGTAGTAATTTCCCTTATCGTAATTTTTATCCGGAACATGGCAATGTTGTTCAAATTGATTTAAGAGGGGAACATTTAGGTAGAAGAACACCACTGCTTAAAGGGTTAGTGGGTGATATATCATCTACGCTAGATTTATTATTACCTAAGTTGACTGAGCAAACAGATGATAGCTTTCTGGTGAAGGCTTTAGACCATTATCATAAAACCCGTGAATCATTAGATGAATTAGCGACACCTAATGCAGAAAATAGGCCATTACATCCACAATATTTGGCAGCAAGAGTATCTGAGTTGGCTAGCGAGGATGCTCTATTTACTGCTGATGTAGGAACTCCTACTGTGTGGGCTGCACGTTATTTAAAAATGAATGGGAAGCGTTATTTAACAGGTTCTTTCTCTCATGGCTCAATGGCTAATGCCACACCACAAGCCATGGGTTTACAAGCAGCTTTTCCTGATAGGCAGGTAATTGCTTTGGCAGGTGATGGTGGTTTGTCTATGTTATTGGGCGAATTATCAACTTTGTCATTAGAGAAACTACCTGTAAAAGTAATTGTTTTTAATAATAAATCATTAGGTTTTGTGGCTATGGAGATGAAGGCGGCAGGGCTAATGAATGATGTTACACATCTAAATAGTCCAAATTTTGCTGCTGTAGCCGAAGCTTGTGGTGTTAAAGGTTATCAGGTAACATCTTCAAACCAATTGGATAGCACATTGAAAGAGGCTTTCGAGTATAATGGGCCTGTGGTTGTAGATGTGCATACAGAAACACAAGAATTATCGATTCCACCTAAAATTAATTTACAACAAGCCAAAGGATTTAGTCTTTATATGTTAAAGGCTATTTTAAATGGGCGAGGTGATGAAATTAGAGAGTTGATAAAAACAAATTTATTTAGAGCTAAATAATTAAGGCTTATCTGTTGTAAAAAGAGAAGGTTATATATGGCTAACAAGCGTCCTTTATATATTCAATATTCAGGTCCAGGCTTACTGGAAACTCCTTTGTTAAATAAATCAAGTGCTTTTACACGTGAAGAGCGTCGAGATTTTAATTTAACTGGTTTATTACCATACACAATGGAAACGATCGAAGAGCAAGTAGTACGTGCTTACGATCAGTATAATTTGTGTAACAATGATTTAGAGCGTCATATTTATTTGCGCTCTATTCAAGATGATAACGAAACGTTATTTTTCCGTTTAGTACAAGATCATCTTGAAGAAATGCTACCTATCATTTATACCCCAACGGTAGGGCAGGCATGTCAGGAGTTTTCAAAAATTTATCGCAATCACCGTGGTATCTTTGTTAGCTATCCCGATAAAGATAATATTGACGATATTTTACATAGTGCTACTAAAAAGAATGTCAAAGTCATTGTGGTGAGTGACTGTGAGCGTATTTTAGGGTTAGGTGACCAAGGGGTAGGTGGTATGGGTATCCCTATTGGTAAACTATCACTTTATACGGCTTGTGGTGGTATTAGTCCTGCTTATACATTACCCATTGTATTAGACGTGGGTACTAACAACCCAGATTTATTAGATGACCCTATGTATATGGGGTGGCGTCATGAGCGTATTTCTGGTGATGAATACTATGAATTTGTTGATTTATTTATTCAAGCGGTAAAACGCCGTTGGCCTCGTGTTTTATTACAGTTTGAAGATTTTGCACAACATACAGCATTACCATTATTAGAAAAATACAAAGATGAAATTTGTTGTTTTAATGACGACATTCAAGGTACAGCAGCAGTAGCAGTAGGAACACTGTGGGCCGCATGTAAAGCCAAAGGTGAAAAGTTATCAGAACAAGTGGTAACGTTTTTAGGTGCGGGCTCAGCGGGTTGTGGTATTGCAGAGCAAATTGTCAGTGCTATGGTGTTAGAAGGTTTAACAGACGAACAAGCACGCCAACGGATATTTATGGTTGATCGTTGGGGCTTGCTTACTGATGAAATGTCTCATTTACCAAACTTCCAACAACGTCTAGCCCATAAGGCAGAAAATGTTAAAAGTTGGAATGTAGAAGGTAAAGATATTTCTTTACTAGAGACGGTACAACATGCTAAACCAACGGTATTAATTGGTGTGTCAGCACAGCGAGGCTTATTCACAGAAGAAGTGATTAAAACTATGCATAGTAACTGTGCTAAACCTTTAGTAATGCCACTTTCAAACCCTACTTCTCGTATTGAAGCAACACCTAAAGAGATCTTAACTTGGACTAATGGTGAAGCATTAGTTGCTACAGGTAGCCCTTTTAGCCCTGTACATATCAATGATAAAGAAATTGCTATTGCGCAATGTAATAACTCTTATATTTTCCCTGGTGTTGGTTTAGGAGTTCTTGCTGCAAGGGCTAAACGTGTCACTGAAACCATGATGATGGTTGCTGCTGATGCTTTAGCTGCTTGCTCACCTATTGTGTTAACAGGTGAGGGTGCTATTTTACCTGCCATGAGCGATATTCAAGAGGTAAGTAAAAAGATTGCTTTTGCGGTAGCCAAACAAG
>JBEBWU010000026.1:0-10590 GCA_040391985.1 Entomomonas sp.
CCAATTTGATCAGCCAACTCATGGTTAGGCAAACTAGCATCTTTTTGTAATATTTCTAAAATCTTTAGATCGTAACGGTCTAACTTTTCCATAATATTTTCTTTAAAGTAAATTTATAGTCTATATTACAAAATAACAACATTAAACAAAAACATCATCCTCGAGGATGGTGTTTAGCATGTAATTCTTGTAATCGGGCTTGTGCAATATGTGTATAAATCTGTGTTGTTGATAAATCACTATGACCAAGCAACATTTGTACAACCCTTAAATCAGCCCCATGATTTAATAAATGTGTTGCAAAAGCGTGGCGCAAAGTATGTGGCGACAATGATTTAGTAATACCTGCCACCTTGGCATGAAGTTTTATACGGTGCCAAAAAGTTTGACGTGTCATCATATCCCCTCGACTACTAGGAAATAACACATCACTGACTTTACCCACCAATAATAACCCTCTAGCTGCTTTTAAATATTGCTCTATCCAAATAATAGCTTCTTCACCTAAAGGAACTAAACGCTCTTTACGCCCTTTACCAAAAGTTTTCAACACACCCTGTCGTAGATTTACTTGCTCTAACGTTAAACTTACTAATTCTGTAACACGTAAACCACAAGCATATAAAACCTCTAGCATAGCCTTATCACGTAAACCAATTGTATCTTCAATATCTGGTGCAGCCAATAAAGCTTCTACATCTTGTTCAGATAATGTTTTAGGTAATGGGTGACCTAACTTCGGCATTTCAATTTGTAATGTATGGTCAGTATCACAAAGACCTTCCCTGACTAAATAACGATAAAAACTACGTAATGCTGACAACAAACGAGCCGTTGAACGAGCCTTATAGCCTTTTTCTAAGCGCCAAGCTAAATAATTTAAAATCATTTCTCGCCCAGCTTTTTCTATCTGAATATTATATTTTGCTAACCATTGATCAAAATGCTGTAAATCGCTTAAATAACTATTACGACTATGGTCAGACAATCCTTTTTCTAACCATAACATTTCTATATATTGATTAATAATCGCAGGAATAGCTTGCTGTTCAGTCATTCTTTATCTCTAATAGCATTACCGTTTTAGAATTTAATGAACTTACTACTTCTTCAATAGTAAATCGTTTACCACTATAAACTGCTTGTTGTACCCACCCCAAACAATCATCAAAAGCTATTGATTCACCATTAGGCAACAAACAAATCAGTTCTTGATCTATTTTTTTAAAATCGTAAAGATCAGACCATAAATCAATCCAATAGCTTTCTATTTCTGCATTAGTTACCATACACTACCATTATTGATTCACTATTAGGAGCTAATATGACAATATCCCCTATTCTAATTACAGGTGCAGGCCAACGTATTGGTTTTTACTGCGCTATGCAATGGTTAGAACAAGGAGTACCCGTTATTGTCACCTACCGTCAAAATCGCCCAACGATAGATCAATTAAAAAATAAAGGGGCTACAGTTATTCAAGCTAACTTTCAAAACAATGAAAGTATAATGCAATTTATTACACAACTAAAACAAACAACTACATCTTTACGCGCCATTATTCATAATGCTTCTACATGGTTAAAAGATGATGATATTGGCGAGGCTTTCAAAGAGCTTTTTACAGTACATATGCAAGCACCCTATCTGATTAACTTACATTGCAGTGAATTACTTATGGCATCCAGTGTAGCAGATATTATTCATATTACGGATGACAGTGTCAGAAAAGGCAGTACAGATCATATTGCCTATTGTGCCAGCAAAGCTGGTTTAACTAATTTAACTCTTTCCTTTGCTAAACAATTAGCCCCTCATGTTAAAGTGAATTGTATTGCACCTTCACTGGTTATGTTTAATGAGCAAGATACAGCTAGCTATAAGCAAAAAGCAATTAATAAATCACTCCTCAATATTGTGCCAGGGGAACAAGAAATATTTAGAGCTATCAACTACTTATTAGATAGCTCGAATATTACAGGAGAAATTCTTAGTATCAATGGAGGGCGTCATTTAAAAACTGAGTAGCCTATTACTCATAGTATTTTATTTGATAACCTTTTTCTTCTAATAATTTTAATACACTATCATCACCCACTAAATGCATAGCACCTACTACTACCATAGTTGGCGTATTATCTGCTGCATAACGAGTGATTTGAGCAATCCAAGCCTGATTACGTTTAACTAGTAAGTTTTGGTAAAACTTTTCCATATTCTTGGTTTTATAATGCTCTAATTGTTCTTCAATGGCTGTAGTTTCACCCTGATAAACCTGTTTTACTAATGTATCTAATGCTAACTTTGGATCAGTTAGCCCTTTTAAAGTTTCTTCAATAAGTATATTAGGGTTTATTTGCTTTAATGAAGCCAAAGCAGCTAATTGTTGATCAAAAGTCTCTAAACCTACCACCGCTTTGCCTTGCTGTTTTGCTTTATCATATAAAATTTTATCAATGCCCTCTTGATAACCTTGTTGTTGCCAAATAATCACAGGCAATGAGAAACTCATAAAAGCGGCATCAAACATAACTAAAGTCGTTGGAATATTATGTTTCTGCATCATTTGTTGTAATTCACGCCATACAGCAGGCTTGAGAGTTTTATCTAATGTAGTACCTTGCAATTGAAATATTTGCATCATTTTAGCAGCAGAGGTTAACGAACTCATTTCAGCCAAATCTATCTCAAAGACTATTCTTTTAGAGGCATCAAATGCTTTTAAATATTCTGTTGGCAAAGGAAGTTGTGATGGATGAATTAAATGAACACTGCCTGCTAAAATAATTTTTTTGTTGTCTTTTTCTGCTATCCATACACTGCTTTTGCCATAAGCTAAAATGGGTATAATTAATACTATAAGTAATAGCCACTGTTTACACTTTTTCATTATAGTCCCTTTAAGAAACATTCAAGTCATAACCTACGCGCTTTAACCAACTAGCTTCTTGTACAAAATCAGCCCTAGTTAAAGGGTTTTCCTCTAACCAGTTTTCAGGAAAGCGAATTTCTAATTTTTTAGACTTAGCTACTAATTTAACGGTTGGTTTATTTTGATTGCTACGAATATGATGGAATAAAATGGCAAATCTTAATAAGATACAGAGTCTTATTAATTGCTCACTATTCTCTGTGGCTTCTTCAAATTTATCCTTAGGAATATTACGGCGATGTCCCCTAACTAATAAAGCTAACTCTTGCTGCTCTTGTTTTGAAAAACCTAATAACTCTGAATATTCTAATAAATAAGCACTGTGTTTATGGTATTGATAATGGGCTATATCTAGCCCTATTTCATGCACTTTAGCGGCCCATTCTAATAACTCTGTATACCATTCATCTTCAAGCCCCCATGCTTCAGCCACTTGTTCTAATGCTTCTAATGCCTTTTCAGAAACCCTAGTAGCCTGCTCTATGTCCACACGATAACGTTCTTGTAAATAAGTCATGGTACGTTCGCGAACATCTTCATGGGTGTATCGACCTAATTGATCATAAAGCACCCCTTCCCTTAGCGCACCTTCTGAATACATCATTTTATCAATATCAAGCGCATCAAACACAGCTTCTAATATTGCTAAACCTGGAGGTAAAATGGCTCTACGATCATTTTTAATGCCTTCTATATTTAATTTTTCAATATCACCGAGTTTTAGAATCTTTTGTTTTAACCAAGTAATACCTTCTCGGGTAATATCCGCATCTGATGTAGAATAACCTGCTGATTTACAAGCATTTGCTATTGCCTTTATAGTTCCTGAAGAACCTACCGCTTCCTGCCATCCCATTTTTTGCAATGATTGCTCAATAGCCATTAACTCTAATCGTGCCGCTGTATAAGCTTGTGCATAACGGCTTGCTGTTAATTTTTCACCCACAAAAAAACGCTTATTATAACTAACACAGCCCATTTGCTGACTTTCTAGTAATTTTGGTTCAAAATCTTGACCAATAATAAACTCTGTACTACCACCACCAATATCCACTACTAAGCGCTTATCTTTAGAACTTCGTAGGGTATGAGAAACACCTAAATAAATAAGCCTTGCTTCTTCTCTACCTGAAATAATTTCAACAGGGTGTTTCAGTATCTCTTCTGCATGTTTGATAAATACTTTACGGTTTCTTGCTTCCCTTAATGCATTAGTACCTACCACTCTTACACTACCTAAAGGCATATCATTAACAAACTGAGCAAAACGCTTTAGGCAATTATAACCACGCTCCATTGCTTGATCATCTAACTGTAAATTATCCGTAATACCTGCAGCAAGCTGTACTTTTTCCCCTAATTGCTCTAAAACACGTATCTTGTCATCATCAACTCTAGCTAACAGCATATGAAAGCTATTTGAGCCTAAATCAATAGTAGCAACAACAGAATGAATATTTTTATTAGCAACCATATATTAACTTCTTAGTAATGAACAACAGAAAATACGACAAAGGAGTAATACCTTTAAATAGATAGTACAATTAGATAATACATAAACAATAATTGTTACTATAATAACAAATATTGTAACCTGTTCTACTGACACTCGCCTATTGAAACCTAAAAAAGATGTTATCTTGTTAATATAGTGGAAATTTATTATGAACTATCGCCATGCATTTCATGCAGGAAATCATGCAGATGTTTTTAAACATATTGTACTAAGCCGTCTGATTGCTTTACTTTGTCAAAAAGAAACACCCTTTGCTTACTTAGATACTCACTCTGGGTTAGGTATATATGACTTATACAGTTCAGAAGCAGAACGTACAGGTGAATGGTTAGAAGGTATTAAGTTACTACTTGAACAGGAAAAGACACCAGAATTATTAGATGATTATATAACTGTTATTAACCAGCTTAATTTAGATAAAAAATTACAATATTATCCCGGCTCCCCAATGTTAGCTCAAAAACTTATGCGCCCTCAAGATCGCATAATTTTTAATGAGAAACATCCAGAAGATGCTCAACTACTGAAGCAAAATTTCAGAAAAGATTCTCGTATTACTATTCATATGCAGGATGGTTGGTTATTACCTAAAGCACTGTTACCAACCACAGAAAAAAGACTTTTATTATTAATAGATCCCCCCTTTGAACAAACAAATGAGCTAGATCTTTGTGTAAAAAGTTTAACAGATGCTATAGCTCGTATGAGACAAGCAATCGTTGCCATTTGGTATCCTATTAAGGATCAAAAAAACCTCAATAATTTTTATAATCAATTAAAAATGTCTAATGCTCCCAAGCTTTTAAAAGCAGAACTTATTATAAAACCTGCTGATAATAATTTAGGATTAAATGGATCTGGAATGGTTATTGCAAATCCACCATGGAAGCTTGAGAGTGAATTAACTACCTTATTACCTTATTTATCTAATGTACTTACTGAAAACGCTGGTACATGGAATATTGACTGGCTAATTGCCGAATCAGTAAAATAGGCCAATAAATCAAGCTTCTATAATATATGACATAATTTGTTATTTTATGACACTAAATAGCATTTTTACTATTACTATCATCTAATATTTGACTTTAGTTTTTATAGGTATGATTCTTAATCATTATGAAAAATATCACTCAGACAATTGTAACTCTTTTTTTAGGATTTATACTGGCAATTCCTACAGTTGTCTTTGCACAAAATATAAATGATAAAACATTATACAAATGGCAAGATGCTACAGGTAAATGGCACTACTCTAAAATTCCACCTGATAAAACTTCAAATGAATCTCCTAATAAAATAGAAGTAGCAAAAGATACTAGAACGCTTATTTTTGCTGAGAAAAAAGAAGAAGCTTCTGCTCAAGACAAGCAAGAAACTATAGCTGAATCAAAAGTAAGACAACAAAGAATCAGCTGTCAAACAACGCCATCCACTATGATGAGTACTGCCCTTTATCTACACAGAATAGCAGATAAGAATTTTCAAGAAAAAAACATTACATTAGAAGAATATAATCAAGAAAAACAGGCTATTACTCAATTAGAAGAAATTGGTAGTGACCTTAATTTTTTTGATTATTGTATGGATGACTTCTCTAGAAAACCTCATATTAAAGCTGTCTCTGACTGCATGACTAAAGAAGACTCTATGGAAAAACGAGCCAGTTGCCTAAAAGAACTACCACCCATGTAACAAGTTAAGGTTAGGTAGATAACAATTTATCCGTTATACTAAAAACCATAAATAGTATCAAAAGGTTCTTTTTTAATAATGACTGCGGCATCCCATAAAGATTATTTATTGTGTGTACAATTAACCGACTCCCATCTTTTTGCCAATCCACAGGAAAAACTACTGGGCATTCCAACGGCTCAAAGCCTAAAGCAGATTGTTACACTTATTAACGAAGAACAACCAGATATTGACTTAGTACTAGTAACAGGCGATATCTCTCAAGATGGTAGCGTAGCTTCTTATCAATTTTTCCAAGAGCAAATTAAAAAAATTAATGCGCCTTCTTTATGGACACCTGGTAACCATGATGACTTTTCTGTTATTAGCAGTATTGACAGCTTTCAAGAACATCTAATTACTCAGCAAGATATAGGCGAACATTGGCGTGTTATCACGCTTAACTCTCAAGTTATTGGTGAAAACCATGGCAAGTTAGCAAAAGAATTATTAGAAAATCTATTAAAATCACTGCAATCAACCAAACGTTTTCATCTAATTGGTATTCATCACCCAGCTTTTGCAACTAATGCACGTTGGCTCAATGACATTAGATTACAAGAATCATGGGAGTTTTTAGACTGTTTAGAATATTTTCTAAATGCTAATGTTGTTCTTTGTGGTCATGTACATCAAGTCGTTGAATTATATTATCGAGGAACTTACTTATTCTCCGGCCCATCTACTTGCATTCAATTTGCACCAGATACCAATGAATTCAAACTAGATAATTTAGCACCTGGTTATCGCTGGATTAAGTTATTTAACAATGGTCATATCGACACAGGTATATCTCGCCTAAAAGAAAATCCTTTTACTGTTGATTTAACTGCTGATAGTTATTGATTAAAAAGGTTGCTGCTGGGTAATACAATGAATATTACCCCCACCTAATAATATTTCACGTCCAGCCACCATCACTATTTTCTTATCAGGAAACAATTGTTGCAAATTAGCTTTCGCCTCTTTATCTTTCGGATCATTAAAGTAAGGGGCAACAACACCATCATTCACTATTAAAAAATTAATATATGATCCTGCCAATTGAATAGAAGGATCTCTAAGCTGGCTATCTGCATGATAATCAATGCTCTCACACTCTTCTTTTGATGCAAACAATGGTCCTGGAATAGGTATTTTATGAATTGTTAATTTTCTTCCTTGAGCATCTATAGCTTGTTCTAAAACTTGCCAAGCCTCCTGACAACGATTGTAATTAGGATTATTCTCATCATCTGTCCAAGCAAGCAATACTTCTGCTGGACGAATAAAACAACAAAAATTATCTATATGCCCATTAGTTTCATCATTATATAAACCTTTAGGCAACCAAATTACTTTTTCAATATTTAAATAATCACCAAGATATTGTTCAATTTGTTGACGTGTTAAATGAGGATTACGATTGTGATTTAATAAACACTCTTCGGTTGTTAATACTGTTCCTTCACCATCCACATGAATAGAACCACCTTCTAAGACAAAATCATCACAACGATAACGGGCATAACCCTCTATCTGGAGAATCTTTGAAGCTACTTGATCATCTAGATCCCAAGGGAAATACAAACCGCCCTCTAAGCCACCCCAAGCATTAAATGCCCAGTCCACACCACGTAGCTCTTCACCATCCTCACTAATTACAAAAGTTGGACCAGTATCTCTTGCCCATGCATCATTTGATGAAAGCTCAACTACCCGAATAAGCTTATCAGTTAGCTCTTTTGTTAAATGAAATAATGCATTTTCATATTGGGTTGCACTTACCCCCACAGTTACTATAGCAAATTCAGCAATAGCTAAAGCCACTTCTGCAAAAGCTTTTTGAGCTGGCTTAGCGCCTAAACGCCAGTTATCCGTACGCTCAGGCCAAATCATCCACACTTGATACTGTGGATACCATTCGGCTGGCATATAAAACCCATCAGCTTTGGGAGTAGTTTGCATACTTTTATCCTTAGGACTCAAGATAACCATCAAGTGTTGTTAATGGATAGTATAAGTTTGGGCGACGATCTCTAAACACTCCCCAAGCACTACGGATTTTTTCTAATACATCCAAATCAAAGGTATGGGTAATTATACCTTCTGTTACTTCATCCATTTCAGCTACTTTCTCACCAAACTGGTTAGCAATAAATGAAGAACCATAGAAAGTAATATGATAATCTTCTTGGTCTTCTCTTCCCACACGATTAGAAGCAATTAAAGGCATTACATTAGCACCCGCATGTCCTTGTTGTACTCGTTGCCAATGATCTCTTGAAGAAATCGTAGAGTCATGTGGTTCACTACCAATAGCGGTGGGATAAAACAGTAATTCAGCCCCTAACAAGGCCATCGCACGAGCAGTTTCTGGAAACCATTGATCCCAACAAATTCCAACACCAATCTTAGCATAGCGAGTTAGCCATACCTGGAAACCTGTATCACCAGGATTAAAATAATATTTCTCATGGTAACCAGGGCCATCTGGAATATGGCTCTTACGATAAATACCTAATAGACTCCCATCCGCATCAATAATAGCAATACTATTAAAACGAGCGCGTCCCGCTAGTTCAAAAAAACTAATAGGTAATACAACTTCTAGCTCAGCTGCTATTTTTTGAAAATGCTTGATAGCAGGGTTATTTTCTATAGATGTTGCCAGAAGCATATAATCAGCATTGGGTTTCTGACAAAAATAAGGTGTTTCAAACAGCTCTTGAATTAGAATAATATTTGCACCTTTACTGGCTGCCTCTCTAACTAACTTTTCAGCCTTAGCAATATTAGCATCACGATCCCAACTACAAGCCATTTGGGTAGCCGCCACAGTTACCACTCGAGACATATTACACCTATATCGTTAACTTATTGTTTAAACAGTATGTAAGTACCAATTATATTCTAAATCGGAAATGGAAAGTTCAAACTCTTCCAACTCACTCTCTTTACAGGCTACAAATATATCAATATATTTCGGGTCAATATAACGAGCAAATACCTCACTGTCATCCAACTCTCTTAACGCATCCCTTAAATTATTAGGCAGACTAGGCTCATTCTGCTCATAGGCGTTGCCTTCAACTGCTTTGGCTGGTTCTATTTTATTAGTAAGACCATGATGAATTCCTGCTAATAAACCTGCCATCAATAAATAAGGGTTAGCGTCCGCACCAGCTACTCTATGCTCAATTCGTACAGCACTTGGCGTATCTGTAGGAATGCGAATGGCCACTGTTCTATTATCTAATCCCCATGTTGGTGCATTAGGCACATAAAACTGTGAACTAAAGCGCCTATAAGAATTCACATTGGGACATAAAAAGGCCATACTTTTTGGTAAGGTTTCCAATACTCCACCTACAGCATGACGCAATGTTTCATTTTGCTCAGCATCATCTGAGGTAAAAATATTATTACCCTCTTTGTCCACAATAGAAACATGTAAATGTAAGCCATTACCAGCCTGTTTAGGATAAGGTTTGGCCATGAAAGTAGTATCCATTTCATGGTCATATGCAATATTTTTAATTAATCGTTTAAGTAAAATAGCATACTCACAAGCCCTAAGAGGATCTGTTACATGATGCAAATTTACCTCGAATTGAGCTGGTGCACTTTCTTTTACGATGGCATCAGCAGGAATACCCTGTACTTTTGCACCATCTAAAATATCCTGTAGACAATCTGCATATTCATCTAAATCATCGATTAAATAAACCTGATTTGATTGAGGTCGTTTACCTGAAATAGGAGAAAGTGGGGGTTGAGGTCGACCATTGATATTTTCTTGATCAATTAAATAAAATTCTACCTCAAAAGCAGCGCAAATGGATAACCCTAACGCATCAAACTGTTTTACTATTTGTCGTAAAATTTCACGAGGATCAGCAAAAAAAGGAACACCTTCAGGCTCATACATGGCCATTAATAATTGTGCTGTTGGTCTTTTTTGCCAAGGCTCAACACATAATGTGCCAGCGATGGGATAGCAAACTCTATCTGCTTCACCTATATCAAGTCCTAATCCTGAACTTTCTACAGTAGAGCCATTAATATCTAAAGCAAAAATGGAGGCTGGGAGATTAATCCCTTTTTCATAAACTTTTTGTAAACTAGCTCGTTCTATGCGCTTACCACGAACAATCCCATTCATATCAGCAATTAATAAATCAACAAACTGTATTTCTGGGTGTTTTTTTAAAAACTCACTTGCTTCTAATGGATCAGCACGCAGGGGTACTGTCATGATAGAATACCTTTATTACCTAAGAACCTTTAAGTCAACCGTAAAGTAACCTTTCTGTCAATTATCTATTTATAGTAAATTTAGTCTAACTTATTATTTATATTAGAATAATTTTTTCATGCAGTCATTACGATGACTATTATTTAACTTTTCTACTCTTTTTTAAATTA
>JBEBWU010000027.1:0-10438 GCA_040391985.1 Entomomonas sp.
CTTTGCTCTTGTAATTGTTGCTTAATAAGCAATTTACGCATTTCGGAACGACTTATTTGTTTTTTATCAGTCATGGTAGCAGTTCCTCTCTATCTTTAAGTAACTCCTCTTTGCTACTTATAAAAAGTTTAGTTTTCTTTTTAATACGTATTAAATTAACCAAAGCAATCATAATTATCAAAAGATAACTACCTAATAACGCCAAAATTGCCGTTAAACGGTAACTATCCCAAAAATAGACAACTACCCCTACAGAAAACATAATAAAAAATAAAACACTGCACACTACGATAATTGCAATGTGTACAAAGTAACTCCAAGCAAAACCTTTTGCCTCTTCCAACTCAATGACAAATAAAGAGACATGACTACTTAGTAAATTTGATATCGCTCTAATAAGCCCCTCTTTCGAGGGTTTATTAGGCTCGGACGCTTTAGGTGCATCCATAATCTACTCCTCGCTATTAACGGCGACGACAAAAATGAGCAACTACAAACGCTGTAGCAGCAGCAACACCTACTGATACCCATGGGTGAGCCTTAACATACTCATCAGTTGCTTCAAATGCTTCTTTGCTTTTCTTACAAATTGGCTTTACGTGCTCTCCCATAGAGTCACGAATATCTTTAATCTTGCCAGTTAATTGCTCACGTATTTCACTGGTTTTACCATCAGTTACTTCTGCTGTTTCTTTTAAAAGACGCTCTGCATCGTCAATAATCTCATTAAACTGTGCCATAAAATCATCTTTGATTTCTTTTGCTGTCGCCTTTACATCTTTATCAGTTGAATTTTTCATAATAACTTCTCCAGTCAACGGTTATAACTGACAACCTTCCATGAGCAGTTCATTTATTAAAAAGACATAGTCCTTTGATTCTTGAATTTATTTTAAACATAGCTAATAAAATGCGACTATCAGTCATTAGTAGCAAACTACTATGTATACCCTGCACGGCTATGGCACTCACAGATGTAACTATTTATTTATCCACTTTTACTATCAACCAATACATAAAACATGCTATAATTATCGTTTAACATTAATGAATAACTTCACTAGTTAACTAAAATAGTTGCGAAATTGGCTTATTTTTGATATAAAGCGCACCTAATTTTTTTAAAGGTTCTTGCTTAAGAACTTTAATAGTTAAGTTTAGCATCCACATTATTTTTGAGTTAGCCAACCCATGCCGGGTTTGGCATGAGGTTTAGAGGGCTGAAATATGTCAAGAGTTTGTCAAGTTACTGGTAAAGGACCAGCAGTAGGGAACAATGTTTCCCATGCACAAAATAAAACACGTCGTCGTTTTTTACCTAATCTTCAATACCATCGTTTCTGGGTTGAGTCAGAAAACCGTTTTATACGTTTACGCGTTTCTGCAAAAGGTATGCGCATTATTGATAAGCGTGGCATTGATGCAGTATTAGCAGAAATCCGTGGTCGTGGTGTTAAGGTTTAAGGAGTCTTAAAATGCGTGAATTAATTCGTTTAGTTTCTAGTGCTGGTACAGGTCATTTTTATACAACTGACAAAAACAAACGTACTACACCAGACAAAATTGAAATCAAAAAATTTGATCCAGTTGTTCGTAAACATGTGATCTATAAAGAAGCTAAAATTAAATAATTTAGCTTTATTGATTATAAAAACCCACTCTCTAGTGGGTTTTATTATATAGATTAATCATCTAATAGCTGTAATAAATAGAGCTAATTTCAGCCATCCCATCTAAACAAGATGTACTTTAAAGATAATTACTCTGTGGTATCAAAAACTACTGGGTAGTTTGTTCTGTTGTTACATGAGGGGAGTCAGTAGTTGCTTTTTTATCTCCATTTATTATAAAAACCCAAATAATAGCGGCAATAAAAGCGATTAATACAATTGTTATTTTTGGCATAACCTGCAATACCTTAAAGCTTTATTTAAGCCAAAGCATAAAACAATCTCCACTAAAAATAAAGTTACTACTCCTAAAAAGCCTGCTATCAAAGAATAATAGGTTGATATTTTTACCAAAACTTAGCATTAATAATTTATTTTGATTGTCAATAAACAATAATTTCAAAAAAATACTTAAAAGTATCGATTAGACAATATTACTACTAGCCCCTACTTTCATTTTGTATTTTAATAGTTGTATAAACATTTAAGGAATCTATCATGACAAACATTGTTTTTATCACAGGAGCCACATCAGGCTTTGGTCGTGCTACAGCTCGTCGCTTCGCTAAGGCAGGCTGGAAACTAGTCCTTACTGGACGCAGAACAGAACGTCTAGAAGAACTTAAACAAGAGTTAAGCCAAGTTCCAATACATATTATTACTCTTGATGTACGTGATGCTGATGCAGTAAAGAAAGCAGTAGCAGAACTACCCACAGAATTTAAACAAATTAAAGCACTTATTAATAATGCTGGTTTAGCATTAGCACCTGAACCTGCTCAAAAAGTAGCATTAGAAGATTGGCATACCATGATTGATACCAATGTTACGGGCCTAGTAAACATCACTCACACATTATTACCTACGCTTATTGCAACAGGAGCTGGTGCTAGTATTATTAATCTAGGCTCTATAGCTGGTCAATGGCCCTATCCAGGCAGCCATGTATATGGTGCCAGCAAGGCATTTGTAAAACAATTTAGTTATAACCTACGTTGTGATCTAGTAGGTACAGGAGTAAGAGTCACAGATATTGCGCCTGGACTTGCTGAAACAGAATTTACGTTAGTACGTACCAAAGGCGATCAAAAAGCTTCTGATAATTTGTATCGTGGCACTTCCCCGCTACAAGCAGAAGATATTGCTGAACAGATTTATCATATTGCTACATTACCTGACCATATTAACTACAATCGTGTTGAAATTATGCCAGTACGTCAAGCATGGTCGGCCTTTACTATTGATCGTGACTAGCCTCTTTATAGACTGTTCTATAACGAACAGTCTACATTCTTTGTTAAAAAATATTTACTTACTTATTAAACCTTTTGCTAGCTTTACAGGTCTAATACCATTCATTAAGATGATGAATTAACTTCTATAAATAAAATATTCTAACTATACATTGAGTTGCTCATGACTAGCTTATTTCGTGTTACTTCTCTCGCTATATTATTTTCGTTTACTACACTCTTAGCAGCTGCGCCAGCAACAAATACCACTTTTTCAGAAAACATTAATAAATCATTAGCTTCCAATAAAATACCGCCAGAAGCTTTATCGTTAGTGGCTATTCCATTAACAGGTAAAGGTAAAGCTACCTATGTTAATGCTGATGTTTCTATGAATCCTGCTTCAACCATGAAGCTATTTACTACCTACGCTGCTTTAGAATTATTAGGACCAAATTTCCGTTGGCGTACTGCTTTCTTTACTGATGGTGAAGTTAAAGATGGTGTAGTACATGGTAACCTTTATTTAAAAGGTGGTGGTGATCCTAAACTCAATATGGAAAGGCTTTGGTTACTTCTAAGAGAACTACGAAATAATGGCGTAAAATCAGTAACAGGGCATTTAATTCTCGATCGTAACTATTTTAATATGCCAGAAGAAAAGGTTTTCTTAGATGATAGCAATGAAAGTTATCGTCCTTATCTAGTATCTCCTGATTCTTTATTAATTAATTTCAAAGTTATTCGTATTATCAGTCATACCGATAACCAAAAGGTTCAAGTTGTTGTTGAACCACCATTAAAAGATGTTCACCTTGTTAATAACCTGCAAATTATTAAACCCAAAGCAAAAGGTCGTTGCCCTACTATTCCTGACATTGAATATGATCCAGTTACGCAAGCCAATGGCACTGTAACACTGACTATTTCAGGGAATATTGTTGAAGACTGTACAGTACAAAAATATATTTCACTGTTTGATCATGACCGTTACGCCATTAATATTGTTCGTTCATTCTGGCAAGAACTAGGGGGTAAAATTAGTGGTAAGAACTCTATTGGAACAATGCCTAAAGATGCCAAACCATTAGCTGTAGTTTGGTCACCTGATTTAGTGGAAGTAATTAGAGATATTAATAAGTTTAGTAATAACACCATGGCTAAACAATTATTTTTAACTATTGGTGCTAGAAATCGCAAAGCCACTGATGAAGATGATGCAGCTGCTGCTTATCGTACAATTTATGAATGGCTTATTAGTAAAGGTGTAAACTCTAATCAATTAAAAATGGAAAACGGTTCTGGCCTCTCTAGAGAAGAACGTATTACTGCAAGAGAAATGTCAGAATTATTAAAAATGGCTTGGAAAAGCCCTTACTCAGCAGAATTTATTTCATCTATGCCTATTATTGGTGTTGATGGAACCATGTATAAACGTTTAAGAAAAACTGATTTAAAGGGTAAAGGCCATATTAAAACAGGTACATTAAACAATGTAAGAGCTATTGCAGGCTATATTCGTGACAAGCATAACGACACATGGGCGATAGTAGCAATTCTTAATGATCCTAAACCCTGGGGAGCTACTGAGGTACTTGATGATATTTTACTAGACTTCTATGACCCTACAGTAACATCCTTACCCAGTACAAAATAGAAAACTCATTATTATTTAAGCTGTTTTATTTTATAAATTTAAAATAAAACAGCCTTTTTGCTACCTACCCTATTCCACCTGAATAACCGTGTTGAGTAAAGGAGAATCAAATATTGCCTGTGGAGAAATAACAGGTTCATCTAAAGGTATATTATTACCATAACGTTCATATAGTTTGGCTTTTACTATAGGATTGGTTAGATCAAACTCTTTTATCTTCTGTAACTTACCAAGCTGCAAATTTAATCCTCTATCATATATTTTCCATACTAACTCAGAACAATATATTCTTTGATCAGACCATTCAAAGGTTAAATCATAAGGTTTACCTTGTAACTTATTGGCTTGCGCTATCAGTTTCTTAATTGCGCTATCATCTAACAACTGTTCTCTATTATTCAGGCGCTTTACAATATAGTGTTTATTAACTCCTCTAGCAATCCACACATCTATTGGCGTATATCGAACCGTTTTGCTTGCTTCATAAACATAAGGTTTACCATCTTTTAAGAAGATAATCCCCATATGGCTATATTTAGAATGAGTTGCTTTCTGAATAGCTAAACTCTGATTAGATTGTGATGTATGAAAAATAATATCACCATCTAGCCATTGAGCTTGTGTATTGGCTTTTGCCCAAGTAGCTATTGATATTAATACGCAATATACAATTAATCTTAATACACTGTGTCTTTGTTTTAATATTAAAGCCATTTTTTAATCTTAAACCAAATATAACAACCCAGTGATGACAGTACCATTAATACAATACTAATGGGGTAACCAAACTTAAAGTTTAGCTCTGGCATATCATGAAAGTTCATACCATAGATAGTACCCACTAAGGTAGGTGGTAAAAACAGCACTGCTGCAATTGAAAACACCTTGATAATGCTATTTTGCTCAATATTAATTAATCCCAATGTAGCATCTAATAAGAAAGTAATCTCACTGGACATTCTGGCATGATATTCAGTTAATGAGCCAATATCTTGTTCAATCGCTTTTATCTGCGCCTTACTTGCAGGTGTTAACCAATCAGTAGATTGTTTACAAAAAATCAACATTCGACGAATACTTAATAAACTATCACTTAACTTAGCTAATAAAGAGTTATATTTACCTAACTGTTTAACTGTACGTTGCAAGCCTTCAGTATGCTGCCCCTCTGACTCATCAAAAATATCTCTTGAAAGGCTATTCAAGTTATCTTGTAATTTTTCAAGAATATCAGCAATCCGATCAACAACCGCATCAACTAATACCATCATCAACACATCTGTTGTTTTAAAAACTTGAGGCTGACGAGCATATTGTGTTTCAAAAGAACGAAATGATGTTAACTCGCCATAATGTGCACACACCAGTTGCTTCTTATTGAGGATAAATGATAGCTCTGTTAGAGAGGGGCTCATATTCTGACTACCACTAACCACTGAAACAATCATACAAAGACTGTCTTTACTCTCAAAAAAACGTGAAGAGTCTTCAATTTCAGCCATTTCTTCAGGAGATGGAATTTCAATATCTAAGCTTGATTCAATAAAATGCTCTTCTTCAGGCGTAGGGCGTAATAAATCAATCCATATAGTATTAGCTGGAATTGTTTCTAGATCTTGGGCTACCTGTGTTTTTAACAAACCATTTTCAAGGTAATGATATGTAATCATAAAGATATCGTACTTATTAGTTAATGAAAATTATAAAATAGCTTGACCCTATAGTTACTATAAGGTTTTTAATAGATTATAAGAAATAACACTGTCTATTAAAAATGGGACAAACCTATGACTAACCATACCCATCATCATGCCTGTGAGCATAAACATAACCATGTAGAAAATAAAGTAAAATCTACCGATAAGATAGATTTTTCTATTTCTCAACCACGCTGGGATAGTCTACTTATTCAAGATATGGACTGTCCAACAGAAGAACGTCTTATTCGTGACAAGTTTAAGGGCGTTAACGCCATAGAACAATTAGAATTTAATCTTATAAAGCGGGTATTAAAAGTTCGTCATAGTTATACCTCTATTGAACCTCTACAACATATGATTAGTGAACTAGGTATGCAGGCCGTACCCTATGACAATAGCCAAATACTGCATGTAAACACCTCCTACAAGTCCACTATCATGCTTATTATTGCAGGTTTTTTAGCCTTTACAGCAGAAATAATGCACTATTTAGCCATGCCTACATTAATAGTAGCCATTATCACTCTTATTACTATTGCATTAGTCGGTCTTCCCACCTATTACAAAGGTTTTATTGCCCTTAAAAATAAAGCGCTTAATATTAATGCATTGATGAGTATTGCTGTTACAGGTGCTATATTTATTGGACAATGGCCTGAAGCTGCTATGGTAATAGTACTTTTCACATTGGCTGAATATATTGAAACACTGTCTTTACAACGTGCTCGTAATGCTATTGGTGAGTTATTACAACTAGCACCAACTACCGCAGAAGTTGAGCAAGCAGATGGTTCTTGGCAAACAATTGCTGCTGAACAAATCACTTTAGACAGTATTATTCGTGTTAAACCAGGACAACGAGTAGCGCTTGATGGAGAAATAATTAATGGTCAAACGACTATTGATCAATCAGCAATCACAGGAGAAAGTATGCCTGTTGAAAAAACTGTGGGCGATCCTGTCTTTGCTGGTACTGTTAATGGCAACCAAGCTTTTACTTTTAAAGTAACACGTATTGCTAATGATACAACTCTTGCCCGTATTATCCAGCGTGTTGAAGAAGCTCAAAGTAGCCGTGCGCCTACACAACGTTTTGTAGATCAGTTCTCTAAATACTATACCCCTATTGTTGTTGGTATAGCCTTATTGATTGCATTAATTACTATTCCTGTATGGGTTTATACAAACCAGTTTACGATTGATTGGATTTATAAAGCATTAGTATTATTGGTAATCGCTTGCCCTTGTGCACTAGTTATTTCCACTCCTGTTACTATAGTTAGTGGTCTAACTCGAGCAGCAAAATTAGGTATATTAATTAAAGGCGGTACTTACCTTGAACAAGGTAATAAATTACAGTGGTTAGCCGTTGATAAAACAGGCACATTAACTGCTGGTAAGCCATCACAAACTGATTATCAAATACTTACTGATATTAATGCCCAACAAATAGCAGGCAGCCTAGCTAACCATTCAGATCACCCAGTATCTATGGCTATTGCTCAAGCTACCAAATTACCTTTACTCACTGTAGAAAATTTTGCAGCAATCCTTGGACAAGGTACGCAAGGTATTATTAATGGTGAGCAATATTACTTAGGTAATTATCGATTAATTCGAGAACTAGGGTTATCCACAGATGAACTAACCAATAAGTTACAATTACTAGAAAAAGAAGGTAAAACCACCACTTTATTAGCTACATCGACTCAAGTAATTGCTATTTTTGCTGTAGCAGATACTTTAAAAGAAACCAGTAAACAAGCTATTAATGATCTTCACCACTTAGGTATTAAAGTGATGATGTTAACAGGTGATAATCAATATACTGCTAATACCATCGCCCAACAAGTTGGTATTGATGAGGTTAAAGCAGACTTGTTGCCTGATGATAAGTTAACGGCTATAGAATCTAAAATTAAACAAGGCCAAACCATTGGTATGGTAGGTGATGGTATCAATGATACCCCTGCACTAGCACGATCTGATATAGGTTTCGCAATGGGAGCAGCAGGTACTGATACAGCAATAGAAACCGCTGATGTTGCTTTAATGGATGATGATTTAAGAAAACTACCTTTGTTTATCCGTTTATCCAAAGCAACCCGCTATATTCTTGTACAAAATATAAGTTTTGCTATTGGTATAAAATTACTTTTCCTAATTATTACACTCTTAGGTTACGGTACACTCTGGATGGCTATATTTGCAGATATTGGTGTCAGTTTATTAGTAGTATTTAATGGCCTTAGGTTACTTATGTTTAAATAACTACTTATTTTTAAAAATACCTACCACCTGCATAATGACGGCTATAAAAGCACATTGCAGGTGGCCTCTGCTAGACTCCGCGCTATTGTTGCTATCTTATATCTCGATATACCCTTATTAAGCCCCTACTAAATACAATGCCTAATTAAGCTGCAATATCTATCAGCAATAACCATTTAGGTCTTTCCGTCATAAATGCATGCTATTTATTTTGTTACTAATTACGAGAAGCCACCACTTGTGGTGTTAAATAAGTCCGCCTAAAATATTCTTGGAAACAACGTCTACTAGGCGTCATTTCCATGTTTTCTGAGCGTGCTAAACCAATACTTAAAGATGGAGCTGGCGTTACTAGATTTTTAGTAACAATACGCTTTCCCTCTAAAGACCAAGGCCTATAAACCATATCAGACAATATAGTTATACCAGCCTCGTTAGCTACCATATTCCTTATGGCCTCAATAGAAATAGTTGTTAAGCGAATATTTAATGAGTGATTATGTTGCTTCCAGTATCTTTCAGTCACTTGTTCTGCTTCAGCCACATTTAAAAGAATATAAGGTTCATCTGCAATATCTGCAAAACTAACACTATCTTTCTCTGCTAGAGGATGTTTAGCTGGCAACCATAAATGCCTTGGCGAATTTAATAAGTTCTCTATTACTATTTTATCTGAATCAATATTAGAAGCAGAAACTATTGACATATCATACTGACCATTTATCAAACCTTCCTCTATTTCCCTATGGGTACATTCATGTAATTTAATAGTTAAATTAGGATAGGCTAAAGATAATCGTTTTATATGATAAGGTAAAACATAACCCATTATTGTAAAACTAGCTGCAATATTTAAAGTTCCTGTAATAGCGTTAGTGGGGGCAGGATCATTTATTGCGTCCTCTACTGCCCCTAAAATAGCATAAGCATGATTTAAAAAATGTCGACCACTGTCTGTTAAAACCATACCTTGTGGCGTACGCACAAACAACTGTGCATTTAAAATTCTTTCCAACTCTTGAATAGCTGTAGTCACTGAAGATTGGGAGATATTTAAATAAATTGCCGCTTGTGAAACTTGGCCTATTTCTGCTGCTGCCACAAAATACTTAACTTGTCGTAATGAAAGAGGCATTATTACCACCATTATCTGATTTTCAGAATGCTTAATATCTAATAATCATTCTTTTCAATATTACTTTGATAGTGTATTGTATTTACATATAGGATCATACTAGTTTTACTAATCCAAAGTCGTATTTTTTCCGCTTAAAAAGCTAGTTAAAATGATACTAAAATTGATGATGCTCTAAATAATATAGTTATTTTTTCATGTTGGATAACTATTTTTTTAAGCATATCAATTGAGTTATTTAATTATTAATACGAATCATAATTAATAGCTCATTGGCAAAAATTAACACTTCTGTGTAGGCTTGCCTCCCTGTTTAAGCAAAATAATCTCTCATGCTAAAAACAAAAGAAATCCCCAGTTCGCTGGGGATTTTTTTATGTATTTTTAATTATCTACTTGCAAACGATAAGGCTCTAATACAGCTAAGAAATCATGTTCATTCTTAGCATCATTTTGCCAAACTACTACACTTGGCAATGCTTCTAAATAACTAACATACTGCTCAATAATCTCTGGTAAAGCAATTTGATAAGTACGAAAACGAGTACATATCGGTGCATAAAACGCATCAACAATTGAAAACTGACCGCATAAAAAAGGACCTTTGGATTGGTTCAATAACATTGACCAAAGATTAAATACCCTTTCTATATCAGAAACCACATTTGGTTGATCCCTTAATATCAACTTTCCCTTTTCAGGTAAAGAAGCCTCTATATTAAATGTTAACGCACTACGTAATGCCATAAAACCACTATGCATTTCTGCACACG
>JBEBWU010000028.1:0-10409 GCA_040391985.1 Entomomonas sp.
TAAAATGAGCATTTACTGCATCCATTACTGCTGCATTTTGCGCTTCTTTATCACCTACTAGCTCTTGAATCTGTGAAGAACCAAGATTAGAGGTCATTACTACTACGGTATTACGGAAGTCTACAGTACGGCCTTGACTATCCGTTAAACGACCATCTTCCAACACTTGCAGTAAGATATTAAATACATCTGGATGGGCTTTTTCCACTTCATCCATCAATATCACAGAGTAAGGGCGACGACGTACGGCCTCAGTTAAATAGCCACCCTCTTCATAACCTACATAGCCTGGAGGTGCACCTATTAAACGTGAAACAGAATGTTTTTCCATAAATTCGGACATATCTATCCGTACCATAGCATCTTCTGTATCAAATAAGAAAGCAGCTAAGGCTTTACAGAGTTCCGTTTTACCTACCCCAGTAGGACCTAAAAACAAGAATGAACCACTAGGACGATTAGGGTCTGATAACCCTGCCCTTGCACGGCGTACTGCATTAGATACCGCCACTACTGCAGTATCTTGACCGATTACACGCTTATGTAAATCTTGCTCCATGTGAAGTAGTTTTTCACGTTCGCCTTCCATCATTTTAGAAACAGGAATACCTGTCCATTTAGAAATAACTTCAGCAATTTCTTCTTCAGTTACTTTATTACGAAGTAAGCGATTTTCTGGCTGATTTTCAGTATTTTTAACAGCTTCATCCAGTTTCTTTTCAAGATCTGGAATAGTGCCATACTGTAATTCTGCCATTTTATTAAGATCACCTTTACGGCGAGCATTTTCTAACTCAGTACGAGCTTGTTCGATTTGCTGTTGAATCTGTGCAGTATCTTGTACACCTGCTTTTTCAGATTTCCACACTTCTTCAAGATCAGCATATTCTTTTTCAAGGTGGCTAATATCACCTTGTAATTTCTCAAGACGTAATTTAGCGGGTTCGTCTTGTTCTTTTTTAAGCGCTTCACGCTCAATTTTCAATTGAATAAGACGGCGTTCTAAACGGTCTAATGCTTCTGGTTTGGAGTCTATTTCCATACGAATACGGCTAGCTGCTTCGTCAATTAAGTCGATGGCTTTATCGGGTAATTGGCGATCGGTAATATAACGCTGTGATAATTTAGCCGCTGCAATAATGGCACTATCGGTAATAGATACACCATGGTGCACCTCATAGCGTTCTTTTAAACCACGAAGAATAGCAATGGTATCTTCTTCGGTAGGTTCATCCACCAATACTTTTTGGAAACGACGTTCTAACGCGGCATCTTTTTCAATATATTGGCGATACTCATCTAAAGTAGTGGCACCCACACAGTGTAGCTCACCGCGAGCAAGTGCAGGTTTTAGCATATTACCTGCATCCATAGCGCCATCGGCTTTACCAGCGCCTACCATGGTATGAATTTCATCGATAAACAGAATAATTCTGCCTTCTTGTTTAGCAAGTTCATTAAGCACTGCTTTTAAACGTTCTTCAAACTCACCACGGAATTTAGCGCCAGCAATTAAAGCACCCATATCTAAAGCTAATAGACGTTTATCTTTTAGTCCATCTGGCACTTCACCATTAATAATCCGTTGAGCTAATCCTTCTACAATGGCGGTTTTACCAACACCTGGTTCACCGATTAACACGGGGTTATTTTTGGTACGACGTTGCAGCACTTGAATGGTACGACGAATTTCATCATCACGCCCAATTACAGGGTCTAATTTTCCCTCTTCGGCACGTTTAGTCATATCCACAGTATATTTGCTAAGTGCTTGGCGTTTATCTTCAGAATCAGCATCGTTAACACTTTGACCACCACGTAGGTTTTCAATAGCATTCTCTAGGGCTTGTTTACTAACACCCTGTCCTAATAATAATTTACCAAGGGCTGTGCCATTATCTAGTGCTGCTAGTAGCACTAACTCACTGGAGATAAATTGATCACCTTTCTGTTGAGCCAAACGGTCTGCTTGATTTAATAGGCGAGACATATCATTAGAGATACTAATATCACCTGTTGGATTCTGAATTTTTGGTAAATCAGCAATAGCTTTATCTAAAGCACTACTTAGTTGGTTTACATTAAAGCCTACTTGGCTTAATAATGGTTTAATTGAACCACCTTGTTGGTTTAACAACGCAGAAAATAAATGTAATGGTTCAATATTAGGATTATCTTGTCCTATTGCTAATGATTGTGCATCTGCTAATGCAGCTTGTAATTTACTGGTAAAGCGATCTATACGCATAATAATGACGCTCCTTAAACTTAGAGGCTAAGCTGCACTTCTTCAATTATCATTAGATTAATACAGCTCGCAATATGTAGTATTAGATAAGGTCATTTATAGCAAAGTTCAAGGGTAGATTTATGTTATCCTTTAGGATAATTTATAGAGATTAGTAACAGATTATTTTGTATTAGGTGTAATAATGAAAGGTAGAGTACGTTGGGTTGGTGAAAGGCAATTTGTAGCTGAATCGAGCAGTGGTCATACAGTAGTGATGGATGGACCTCCCGAACATGGTGGACGCAATATAGGTATCCGCCCTATGGAAATGTTATTACTTGGCTTAGGCGGCTGTAGTAACTTTGATGTCATCAATATTTTAGAAAAAGCCCGTCAAGCAGTAGAAGATTGTGAGGTTTTTTTAGAGGCAGAACGCGCTGATGAAGAGCCCAAAGTATTTACTAAAATACATTTACACTTTGTAGTTAAGGGCCGTAATTTAAAAGAAGCACAAGTGAAACGTGCTATTGATTTATCTGCTGAAAAATATTGCTCTGCTTCTATTATGCTTGGGCGTGCTGGTGTTGAAGTTACGCATGACTACGAAATAGTAGAACTATCTAATTAAACAATCTTTTATGGATCCCTCAAAGGGATCCATAACCTATTAAACCTTATTCTTTACTAAACTACAGAGCTTAATTTTAGATTGAGCTTGGTTACTATCATCAATTTTATTATAAATATAGCTACCACTAAGCATACCTGCGACTATTTCTTGTTCAAAATACAGTATTTCACCATTAGCTATTTGAAAAACTGTCGGTTGTTTGCAGGTTTTATTACCACCTAATGTATATTCCCCTGCTGGTAATTCTAAACGAATAAAATTCTTACCTTTTATCCAACCAACTTGCTGATCAGACACATTAATAGGTAATGCCTTTAGCACACCAATAAACTGATCTCTAAAAATATACACTACTCCCTTATCAGTCACTGGAGTAAAGTTTTTAGCTAAACGATCCTCTTCTATAGGTGCTTTTTGAACATTACGTGCGGCAGTAAATACAACCCATCCCACAAAGAACATAACACCCATCAAAATATCGCCACAAGCTACCCACACTAATTTATTAGTTGTTCCAAGATCTATACTAGATGTAACAATACCTATTATTACGCCCCCAATGATACAGCTCATCACCAGCATATTACTTTTGTTTTTTTGTGAGCCTGACATTTTTCATTCCTTTAGTAAGCTGATACTATCTATTACTATATAATGAAATGACTTAAAATAACCTTAAATAAGGTTATAATTAATTTTTATTTAAGCATTGTTTAATAAATTATTAAGTATCAATAGGGATGGTGTTAAAAATAAGCTATGTTTAATTTCTCATTAAAAAATCTTTATGATGATAAAGTTGGCAATTACCTACTTTTAATAGCACTATTTAAATGGGGTAGCATTATTCTTGCCATTTTAGGTATATTTCTGGCTATTTGGTTTAGTAATTATTGGTTAGCTATTATTGGTGGTATTTTACTAAGCATTATTGGTATTGTTGTAGCCTTAATAACTCATTTTATTAGTAAAAAACTAAGTGCCATTATTGCTAAGGGCGGTAGTTTAGTTGAAGGCACAGAAAACTACTTAAAAGATCAGGCTATTCAGCAAGCTAAAAAGTTTATAGAACAAAGAAAAAATGATGGTAACAAATCTTCATAAACTAATGCTGTCTAATACAAATAATATTATTAACTAATTCATACACAATGCTATTATACATACAACATTGTTAGTTAATTTTAATATGCCTAATACTCCTAGCGAACAAAATACAGATTCTTCTTTAAGTAATTTAATGGCTTGTGATCGTTTACAAGATGATGAGCGTATTAGTTGTTGTCGCTGTGGAGCTAAACTAAAAATTTATCGACGTAATATGACTACAAGGGCATTGTCTCTTGTTCTAACAGCCCTTATTTTATTTATTCCTGCTAGTTTTGTACCTATTCTAAAAATTAATATTTTAGGTCAAAGTCAACAAGCTTCTGTTTGGGATAGTGTATTAGGGCTTTACCATTCTGGTATGGTAGCAATCTCAGTATTAGTTTTAATGTGTGGTTTTGCCATTCCTCTGTGTAAACTTCTTTGTCAGCTTTATGTCTTATTAGCGATTTATACTAATAAGGGTAAAGTACTAGCTATTTCCTTCTTTAAAGCATATCAACAGCTTAAAGAGTGGGGTATGTTAGAAATTTATTTACTTGGCATATTGGTTTCTATTGTTAAATTACATGGTATGGCTGAGTTACATATAGGTATGGGACTGGCTTGTTTTATCATGCTGCTCTTTGTCCAAGTATGGCTAGAAGTAGTAATGAATCAACCACAAACATGGGTATTATTGGAAGAAATGAATGATAGCAACCAGAGCGATTGATAAAGGTATTATTACCTGCCATAGCTGTCATAACTTAGCGAGTATTGATGAGATCAATACTCCTTGTGAACGTTGTGGTTCAATATTACATGCTAGACGCCCACAATCAATCATGAAAACGTGGTTATTATTAATCACCGCTGCTATTTTATATATTCCTGCTAATTTACTACCGATTATGACTGTTAATTATCTGGGTATATCTACACCATCGACTATTATGGAAGGGGTTATTACTTTTATTAATATGGGTGATTGGTTTGTAGGCAGTGTAGTATTTACGGCCAGTATATTAGTTCCCTCAATGAAACTATTAGGCTTAACAGTATTATTAATTTATGTACAACGTGGCCGACACCTATCCCCCAAAATCTGTACGATAATGTTTCGTTTTATAGAATGGATCGGTCGTTGGTCAATGTTAGATATTTTTGTGATTGCCATTATGGTTGCCTTAGTTAACTTTGGCAATCTTTCTACTATTACTGCTGATTGGGGAGCACTAGCTTTCGGCAGTGTAGTGATTATTACCATGCTTGCTGCTATTTCCTTTGATCCACGTTTAATTTGGGATCATGTTGAAAAAATTGAAAATGATGAGAAAACACTGAATGAGTAAACTAGAAAACGCCAAAAAATCAAAGGAAACTAATTTATCTGCTTTTTGGTTACTACCCATTGTTGCCTTAGCTGTAACGCTATGGTTAGGTTGGCAGTCTTATCAAAACCAAGGTATCACAGTTACAGTTGAGTTTGAAAATGGTAGTGGCATACAAGCAAATAAAACCAGTGTTATGTATAAAGGTATTGCTATTGGTAAAGTAACTGATCTAACCATTGATACAGACACGCGTAAAGTAATTGCAACCCTTGAAATTGAAAAAGAAGCAGCGCCCTATTTAGGCAAAAAATCATTATTTTGGTTAGTCAGCCCAAAAGTTTCTTTAGGTGGTGTTACTGGTTTAGAAACGATTGTTTCTGGTGTTTATATCTCCGTTGAGCCTGTTGAAGGTGAACTCGGTCATAAGTTTGTAGCACTAAAAGAAGCCCCGTCCCTGTTAGATAATGCACCTGGACTACACCTCACCTTAAAAGCAAACAAATTAGGTTCATTAGACAAAGGCAGCCCTATTTACTATAAACAACTGCAAGTAGGTGAAGTTAAAAACTATCAACTGGATGATGATCAAAAATCGATTAATGTTAATGTCCTTATTTATAAATCTTATGAGCACTTAGTTAATCAACAAACTCGCTTTTGGAATGCCAGTGGCATTACGGTAACAGGTGGCTTTTCTGGCTTTAAAGTACATGCAGACTCTTTAGTGAGCCTTGTATCTGGTGGTATTTCTTTTGATACTCCAGAAGATCAAGATAAAAAAGATATCCCTATTGATACCAGTAAACCATTTAAACTCTATGAAGATTATGTAGCTGCTCAAGCTGGCATCAAAGTAGAACTTAAGCTACATGAGTTATCAGGTTTAACAGAAGACAAAACTACCGTCATGAATCAAGGCGTACAAGTTGGTATTCTACGTAAAATAAAAATTGATAAAGACTATACCGGCGCTACTGCTGAATTAAGCTTAGATCCACGCACCGAAGGCTTACTCCATGAAGGCACTGAGTTCTGGGTAGTTAAACCCTCTATTTCTCTTACAGGTATCTCTGGTCTAGAAACGATTGTAAGAGGAAACTATATTGAGGTTCGTTTTTCTAAAAAGGGTGAACCTACTAGAAAATTCACTATCCGTCGTAAAGCACCACCATTAAATACAGATGCCCCTGGTTTACACCTTGTATTAAAAACTCAGCAACTTGGTTCCTTAGATATTGGTAGCCCTATTCTTTATAAACAACTGAAAGTAGGTTCTGTACAAAGTTATCAACTTTCTCGTGATACACAAAAAGTTATTATTGGTATCCATATAGAACCAGAATATGCACAACTAGTGAATAACTCTACCCGTTTCTGGAATGTAAGTGGTATTTCTTTGAAAGGCGGTATGTCTGGTATTGAAGTAAAAAGTGAATCATTACTTACTCTGCTAGCTGGTGGTATAGCATTTGACACACCTAATTCCAAAGCAGAGCCTATTACAGGTGTCAAAGCATTCCCTCTTTATCCGAGTGAAGACAAAGCAAAAACAGCAGGTACAATAATTACCCTAAATTTAGACACTACTGAAGGTATTTCTGAAGGCACCCCTATTCGTGTTAGAGGTTTAGAGATAGGTACAATTGAGAGTATGTCATTAACTAAAGATTTATCAGGTGTTACTGCAACAGCCCGTATAACTCAAGGTAATGATCTTATTAGTCGTAGTAATAGTATATTTTGGGTGGTTAAACCTGAACTTGGTTTATTAAAAACGGCTAATTTAGGCACTCTGATTACAGGTACTTATTTGGAAGTACTACCAGGCACTACCTCTGCACGTAAACAAACTACCTTCCAAGTGCGATCAGAACCACCAACCGTAAAAGCACAACAAGAAAAAGGCTTACATCTTGTATTAACAGCGTCACGCAGGGGATCATTAAATATTGGTGTACCTGTCACTTATAGAGAGATGCCTGTTGGTAAAGTAACTAACTTTAAATTATCTCCTCAAGCTGATCGCGTGTTTATCGATATTTTAATTGAACCTAAATATGCACCACTTGTTAAAGCTAACTCCCTATTCTGGAATACCAGTGGCATTGGTATTGATGCTGGACTGTTTAAAGGTGTGAAAGTACGTACTGAATCATTAGAAACTATCATGGCAGGCGGTATTGCTTTTGCAACACCTGAAACTAATATGGGTGAGCCTGCAACAGCCGGTAAATTCTTTATGCTATATGATGAACCTAAAGAGCAATGGTTAAAATGGGCACCCAAAATCCCATTAAAACCTTAAGGTCTACGTAAAAAGCCTAAGACATTAGGCTTTTCTATAGTCCAAGAACCATTATTTACTTTTAACGTAATGGTTTCTCGGCTACTGGCAAAAGGACCTGGGTTTTGCTGAATAATCTCTATTGAATCATCAGTGATTTTAGAAATAATGGCTACATGCCCATAACGATTAGTTAAAGTACCATCAAATACTAAAATATCTTCTACCTGTGGCTTCACAGTGCCATTACTAAATTGTTTAAGGTTTCTTTGAGGGTTTAATGTACCAGACGTAACAGATGGGTTAAAAAAGCTTTTAGCATGCCCATAAGAATCTGGCATTTTATGCTGGAAGCGTTGGTAATAATATCGCTTAATAAATTCCACACATTGATATTTTAAGCCTAGGTTATAGCCATCCGCTGCCACATTACGCCCTTCCACATGGCCTACACCACCATTGTAGTAGACCTCAACATCATTAAAACTATCTACAATATCACCAACTTGCCTGTTAGGATTTATATTAGCTTTAGTAACAGTGACATAACTAGCTACCACTAAGAATATACTTAATGTGGTGAAAACTAATAATTTTTTCTTTTTAAAAAACAACTTAAATATCCTGTTTTAACTCACTAATTGTTGATCAATTCCTTGTACTAATCGTTCTAATGCCCCCTGATTATGTTGCATAATCTGGTTGCCACCTTGCACCATCTGTTCTATCAAAATGTCATTCTCAAATAATCGCTTAAGCTGTAAAAAAAGCTCTTGAGAGTTATTTACTATGGCTAATGCGTGAGCCTCTTTCAGTTGATTAGTAATTTCCTGAAAATTATATAAATGTGGACCACAAATAACGGGTTTATGTAAGGCCACAGGCTCTAATACATTATGACCACCATTATCAACTAAACTTCCACCTACAAAAGCTATATCAGCTAACGCATACAGAAAAAGTAACTCGCCCATAGTGTCACCCACTAACACCTGTGTTTGATTGGTTACCAATGTCTGCTCAGAACGTTTGATGGTATTAAAATGCTTGGCTGTTAATTCAAATACTTCTTTAAATCGCTCAGGATGACGGGGAACTAAAATAAGCAACCCATCTGGATGTTGTGCTAATAATTGGCGATGTGCTTCTAAAACTATTTCATCTTCACCTGCATGCGTACTGGCTGCAATCCATGTGGGGCGATTGGTACTTTGCCACTTTTTACGTAACTCATCGGCACTTTTTATTAATTCTGATTCAATATTAATATCAAATTTAATAGAACCAATCACGGCAACATTTTCTGGTACAGCACCTAACTCAATAAAACGATCTGCTTCTAGCTGAGTTTGCACAGCAATCCAATTAATAGAAGCAAACATTGGGCGCGTTACTTTATGGAATTTAGCATAGCCTTTTGCTGATCTCTCTGAAAGTCTAGCATTGGCCAAAACCACAGGAATATTCATTTGATGACAATAATAGATATGGTTAGGCCAAAGTTCAGTTTCCATAATAATAGCTACTTTAGGCTGTAACTTTTTAAGAAAACGTTTAGCAATACAAGGGGCATCATAAGGCATATAGCAATGCTGCACTCTATCACCAAATAATGACTTGATACGTTCTGAACCCGTTGGTGTCATGCATGTAATAGTAATCGGTAAATCTGGATGCTCATCCAATAATGCATTAATCATTGGTGCAGCAGCAATGCTTTCACCCACTGACACCGCATGAATCCAAATACCATGAGGTTTTAATTTTTTTAATTTAAATGCAAAACGCTCAGCAATACGTTGTTTATAAGCTGGAGCTTTCCTAGCACGCCAAAATAAACGCCCTGTAATAACAGGTAGCGCCATATAAAATAATACGCTATAAAGTAAACGGTTCATTAATCTATCTACAAATAATCACAATTAACAGTCTATCATTAAAAAACGGCTTGAAATATAAGATTAGATTTGCATAATGCACACTTTAATCAATATTATCCATTAAAAATAGTTCTAACCTATCTAGATAATACAATATAATTAACTTAGCTAAGTAAAACACTCTGGCTTTGTAGAGGAGTCTAACCAATAAGTGAATAGCAAACTTAAATTATATGGATTCAATAATCTAACCAAGACCTTAAGCTTTAATATCTATGATATCAGCTATGCCGAAACCCATGAAGACCAACAAGCCTATATTCGTTACATTGATGAAGTATACGATGCTGAACGTCTAACTCAGATACTAACAGAAGTTGTTGATATCATTGGTGCTAATATCCTTAATATCGCGCGTCAAGATTATGATCCACAGGGGGCTAGTGTTACTATCTTAATCTCAGAGCAGCCAGTCGCGGAGACTGATGTTGATTATGATACAGAATCACCAGGCCCATTACGCGACACAATACTAGCCCACCTTGATAAAAGCCATATAACTGTTCACACCTACCCAGAAGTTCATCCCGTTGAAGGCATTGCTACCTTTCGTGTAGATATAGATGTATCAACTTGTGGTGTTATCTCTCCGTTAAAAGCATTAAATTATCTTATCCATCAGTTTGATTCTGACATTGTAACGGTTGACTATCGTGTACGTGGATTTACTCGTGATATTGAAGGTAAAAAATTATTTATCGATCACGAAATTAACTCTATCCAAAATTATCTTTCTAAAGATACACGAACTAATTACCAAATGATGGATGTAAATGTTTACCAAGAGAACTTATTTCATACCAAAATGTTATTGAAAGATTTTGTGTTGGAAAATTATCTATTTGGCGATGCCACCAATAATTTATATGATCAAAAACTAGAAAAAGTAAGCGCCAGCTAA
>JBEBWU010000029.1:0-10319 GCA_040391985.1 Entomomonas sp.
ATTTTACGAATTAAAGAGTATCCATTAGAGTGTGGTCCAGATGAAGGAAGAGCCACTAACACATCACCAGCAGCCACTGTAGAACCATCAATAATTTTTGACTTTTCCACTACACCTACACAAAAACCAGCTAAATCGTAATCGTCTCCCTCATACATACCTGGCATTTCTGCTGTTTCACCACCCACTAATGCGCAGCCAGCCATTTCACAACCTTTACCAATCCCTGTTACTACATCAGCAGCTGTATCCACATTCAATTTACCTGTGGCATAGTAATCTAAGAAAAATAATGGCTCTGCGCCACACACCACAAGATCATTAACACACATCGCTACTAAGTCAATACCTATTGTATCGTGTAGCCCTAACTGCATAGCTAATCGTAATTTAGTTCCCACACCATCAGTACCAGATACTAATACTGGTTGTTCATATCCTTTTGGTATTTCACACAACGCACCAAAACCACCTAAACCGCCTAATACTTCTGGTCTAGCAGTGCGTCTAGCCACTCCCTTAATACGCTCAACAAGAGCTTCACCTGCATTGATGTCTACACCAGCATCTTTATAACTGAGGGAGGGTTGCTTATTACTCATATTTGTTAACCTATCGATAACAGGGCTGCTTTAAAAGAGCCTATTGTACGTGAATTTTGTAACAATCAAAAAAATTATTTAATGAAATTTTATATTAAAAATCTTCTTTTGTTTCTATCTGAAAATATATTAAAAACAATTTTATCAAACCTACCAAAAATAAACTAATTTATTAAATATATGATATAACAAAACCCTGCAAATAAAAGCATACGGCCTGCCAACAAATCTCTAATAATAATGACTACTTTCTTAATACAATGTAGTTAGGTTATTATGCACAGCGAAATTTTATAATTATCTTGTATACAAACCTAACACAACTTTATTGTTTATATTCTGTTGTTTAAACATAAAACTACTCTTATAAATTCCTTGTATACCTTCTTATAAAGTAAAAATTGATTAAAAGGGGACACTTTTTAATGTTACAAATAGATGTTTATAACACACTAGTCATTGCTAGCCTTGTTTTATTGCTTGGACAATTCCTTGTTACTAAAGTTAATATATTAAATCGCTATACTATTCCTGGCCCTGTGGCAGGGGGACTATTTGCGGCTATATTATTACTATTAGCAAAAATAATATTTGATTGGCAAGTCACTTTTGACATGTCATTAAGAGATCCCTTAATGCTAATGTTCTTTGCCAGTGTTGGTTTAAATGCCAATATTGAACAACTACGTTCTGGTGGCAAAATGATCCTTGTATTCTTAATTGGAGTAGTTGGCCTCTTATTTATACAAAATATTGTTGGTATTAGTTTAGCTACTGCTTTAGGTATGGATCCTTTAATGGGATTATTAGCTGGTTCGATTACTCTCTCTGGCGGACATGGTACAGGTGGTGCATGGGGAGATATTTTTGTAAGCCAATATGGTTTCGCAGGTGCTGTTGAAGTGGCTATGGCTTGTGCCACATTTGGTTTAGTTTTTGGTGGAATAATTGGTGGCCCTGTTGCACGTTACCTTATTAAGAAAAATAAAATAGAAGAGCATCCTGAACATCCAGAAACTGAAAAAGATAACCCAATTGATTCAACTGTTTTTGAAAAACCTCAGGTAAAACGTTCCATCAACTCTACAGCAATGATTGAAACTATAGCTATGTTGGCTATCTGTCTTAGTTTAGGTAGATATCTGCAACAGCTATTACAAGGAACTCTCTTTGAATTACCAACATTCGTGTGTGTGCTCTTTATTGGTGTTGTTTTAAGTAATACTATCCCTCGTATTAGTAACTTTCAAATCGTTGAGCGTTCAGTCTCTATCCTAGGAAATGTTTGCCTATCACTATTTTTGGCAATGGCATTAATGAGTCTAAAATTATGGGAACTCGCATCATTAGCTATCCCTATGCTGGTTATCCTACTCATTCAAACTGTTATTATGGCTTTATATGCCATATTTGTTACTTTCCGTCTTATGGGGAAAAATTATGATGCTGCGGTATTAGCAGCAGGTCATTGTGGTTTTGGTTTAGGAGCAACACCAACAGCCATTGCTAATATGCAAATTGTTACTGAACGATTTGGCCCTTCACATATTGCATTTATTGTAGTACCTATGGTGGGTGCATTCTTTATTGATATTGTAAATGCTATTGTTATTAAACTATTCTTACTACTACCATTTTTTACAGCTTTAACACCCGCCATATAAACTTCGCTTACTTCAAATACATATTCAAAAATAATCATCCTTGAATATGTATTTGAAAATCAAAATAACAACTTCTATATGGAACAAAAAAATACAATTTACTTTTTATATACACCCAAAAAACAAGTACTATCTCTCTTTATATAAAATTTAAATTTTCAAATAAATTGCTCCTTTAGGAAATCATCGAATGTTTACTCTATTTCGCAATTTTTCTATCGCTTTATTTTGTACTTGTAGTCTGGTAATACCAATGACCTTAGCAAACCCTATGACTAAGGTTGAGGTAGCTATTGATAATAATGAACAGCAAATAGATCCTTTATTAAGTAATGGCTTAACAACTGTATTAACGCGATTAACAGGAAACCCTAAAATTACAGAGCAAACAGCAATAACAGAGATGCTAAAAAAGCCTAACGATTTCTTAGAGAACTATACACAACAAGCTAATCCTAACCGTTTGGTTATATCATTTGATCAAACAGCTATTGAGCAAGCTCTCACTAAAGCAGGCATTAGTTATTGGGAAAATCATCGCCCTATTATTATGACATGGTGGCTTAACGAAAATAATACAGATAGTAGTTTAGTAGGTGATGCTCAACCATCTGCTAATATCATTACTGCTGCAGCTAATACACAGGGTTTCCCTTTACGCTTTCCATTAGCTGATTTAAGCGAACAAGCCTTGGCTAATAAAACTAATTTTAATACAGACAATCCTAAAGAGGTTTTACAAGGTTCAGAGCAATATGCAGCCAATGCCATATTAATTGTTTATATGCAACAAACTGATAATAATTATCAAGCCACTTGGCGTTTATGGCTATCTGTTAATGACGCAAAACCTTTAGCACAAGGTAATGTCACAGCATCTTCTGAAGCTCAAATAGCTGAACAAGTTTTTACAGCTATTAACCCTGCATTAGCTAATGTTTTTATTATAAAAACGACTTCAACGGAAACACTAGAAATAGTGATAAAAGATGTAGACTTTAGCCGTTATGTGCAAGTAAATAATTTAATGACAAGCTTTAACGGCAAAGTAATAGAAACTTCAGGCTCTACTGTACGCTATCAAGTAAAAGCTGATCCTGCGCAAATTAAAGCACAACTTGGACTACTACATTTTATAGAAGAAAAAGTAGAATCTCCAACAGCAACTACAAATCAATCTACCTTAACCTTTAAAGCGAGTAATAACTAACAAAAAGGCTTGCAAATGCAAGCCTTTTTTAATTACTGTCCTTGCAATAAAACAGGGTCACCCACTAACAAACTATCCGCCTCATAAACTATATTTAGATCTTTTTCTGGATAGTCTAAATGATATAAGAAATGGCGCAGACAATTTAAACGGGCACGTTTTTTATCATCTGACTTTACAATAGTCCAAGGTGCATCGCCTGTATGTGTGTGGAAAAACATAGCTTCCTTAGCTTTTGTATAATCATCCCATTTATCCAATGATTGAATATCTACAGGAGATAATTTCCATTGCTTTAATGGATCATCACGGCGTGCAATAAAACGACGTAACTGTTCTTCACGACTTACTGAGAACCAATATTTAAATAAGATAATGCCACTATTTACTAACATTCTTTCAAAGTTTGGTGTTTCTCGCAAAAACTCTAAATACTCACGTTGCGTACAGAACCCCATCACTTTCTCAACACCTGCACGGTTATACCAAGATCGGTCAAAAAATACGATTTCACCCTTAGTAGGTAAGTGCTGAATATAACGTTGGAAATACCATTGCCCTCTTTCTGCATCAGTAGGTTTTTCTAAAGCGACAACACGCGCACCACGAGGGTTTAAATGTTCGTTAAAACGCTTAATAGTTCCCCCTTTACCTGCTGCATCACGTCCCTCAAATAGAAGAACGATGTGTTGTCCCGTTTCTTTAACCCAACGTTGTACTTTTAATAACTCTATTTGTAATTGCTTTTTAGTTTTTTCATATTCGTTACGTTTAATTCGTGAACGATAAGGATAACTATCAGGAAGGACAGCTGAACTACTATCTTCTGTAGTACCATGAGGCGCTAAAGCTACTTTCGTTGCTATTGGATCTTTGCTAACTTCTTGGATAGTCTTAACTGACATATCACGTGCAACTTTGGTTGCAGAAGTTCTAACAGCCACTTTACGAGTACGAGGGGCAGTCGTAGGTTTAGCAGTGCTTTTTCTCACAGGCGTTTTTTTAGTAGTTGGTTTAGTCGTCTTACCCTGTTCCATAGATATTACCTTCACATAAAGCCAAAGTAATTATTATACCAGTAAAAGGTAAAACTCCTTAAAAATATTGAGGTTATTTTTTGTATTTGTTCACAAAAAACGCAACTAATAAGCCTAAGATACTAATAGTTAATATGAAATAACTATACCAAATTTGATAAGGTGTTTTACCCGTTACTAAGGTTACTTCTCCCTGTAATACACCCACCTCAAAACTTGGAATTTCTTTAACAATTTGACCTTTATTATCAATAAGCGCTGTAATACCATTATTGGTTGCCCTAGCCATCCAACGATCCGCTTCTAAGGCACGCATTTGCGCCATTTGTAGGTGTTGTTTAGGGCCAATTGAGTGTCCAAACCATGTATCATTACTAATGGTAATAAGTAAATTACTGGTTGCACCTAAAGAGGCTACAAAATCTGGATAAACCACTTCATAACAAATAAACGGTGCCACTTGATAATCTTTAACTTTTAACAGTGCTTGCTCTGAATCACCACGACTAAAATCAGACATGGGCAAATCAAAAAAGGTAATAGCTCCTCGCAGCATTTCTTCAAGGGGTACATACTCACCAAAAGGTACTAATTTTTGTTTTAAATAAGTACCCTCACCTTCACCAACCACTGTAATACCATTATAAAAACGCAACTCTCCTTTTGCATTAGCCTGCCTAATTGGCAAACCCGTAATCAAAGTAGATTGTTGTTGTTTTTCATAAATGCCTATATTGTTATCTAATAAACTCTGTACAGATTCTTTTAAAAAGGGAATAGCATTTTCTGGCCAAATAACCAAACTATTAGGTTGTTGACTTTGTTGTGTTAAACGCCAGTAAAGACTCAATTGATCATTGTAAAATGATTCCTTCCACTTATCTTCTTGACTGATATTACCCTGAATTAAAGTAACAGGTAATGTATCAACAATTGGGGTAGTCCAATGAATTTTATTAAGCAATACCCCTATGATAGGTAACGCAATAATAATAACAATGCTGACGACTATTTTGATATTTTGTTTTCTAAAATAGTAAATCTTTATTAATAAAACGGTTATTAACGCTATTAAAAATGAAATTAGCCAAACACCACCAATAGGTGCAAAACCTGCTAAAGGTGCATCAAGTTGACTATAACCTGTATAAAGCCAAGGAAAGCCTGTTAAAAACCAACCTCTAAACCATTCTTGGATAGCCCACAATCCTGCAAATGCAAAAGCATCTACAAAATAGGTGTGATCTGTACGAAACCATTTAACCCAAATAGCGGCAGGAATAACAAAAAAGAAGGCAACGGACATACAGAAAGCTATGGTTAAAGCAGCGGCTAACCAAACAGGAGCATTACCAAAGGTATTTATACTGACATAAATCCAACTAACACCTGCTATATAAGCACCAAAGCCATAACACCAACTACGAATAATCGCTTGCTTAACAGAAAGCTCTTTTAAACCAAGATAGAAACAACCAACAGAAATAAAAGCTATTGGCCAAATATTAAAGGGAGCTAAGAAAAGTGGCGTTAAAACACCTGCTACAAAAGCAATTAAATGGCCTAACCAACCCTTCTTGGTAATAATTGATAGCATCCGTTAATCCACAATTTTACAAGGTGTTAATCGTAATAAATGAAGTTTGCGGCTATCAGCTGTTAACACACGGTAACGAAATGAACCAATCACTATTGTTTCATTTCGTTTAGGTAAGTGGCCAAAATGGTGTAGAACTAATTCACCAATAGTTCTACCAAACTCTTCAGAGTAACGATTTTCAGGAAAATAGTGATTAAACACATGGATTGGTGTTTGTGCTTTTACTACAAAATCACCATTTGGTTGAGGGCGAATATAGCTTGCTTCCTCAATATCATGTTCATCTTCAATATCACCAACGATTTGTTCTAACACATCTTCGATGGTAACTAAACCTGCAACACCACCATATTCATCTACCACAATGGCCATATGATTATGCGTAGCACGAAACTCTCTTAATAGTACATTCACTCTTTTTGATTCAGGTACATAGGTTGCTGGTCTTAATATTTTCTTAATATCGAACTCACTCTCTTGCCCTGTTGCTAATTGCAGTAGGTAAGGCAGTAAGTCTTTTGCTAATAAAATACCAACTACTGTCTCCATATCCTCTTCTAATACAGGATAACGAGAATGTGCTGTCTTTATAATAATAGGTAAAAGCTCTTCAATAGATTGAGTAATTTTAATAAAAACCATTTGCGAGCGTGACAACATAATATCACGTACTTGTAAGTCTGCTATTTGAATAGCACTCTCTACAATGGTTAACGCATCAGCATCTAGCAGTTTATTGATATGTGCCTCATGGAGAAGCTCTAACAAATCTTGACGATTCTTTGGCTCATGGGCAAATGCTTGGGTTAGTTTTTCAAACCAAGATTTATGCTGACTCGATTGATCTTCGCTCATTTTCTTTTGTAATACCTACGTTTAGTTAACTTCCTGATAAGGGTCAGGATATCCCTGTTGCATTAGCAATTGTTGTTCTAATGTTTCCATTTCAGTAGCTGCTTGTTGTTCTTCATGATCAAAGCCTAATAGGTGTAAACAACCATGAGTAACAAGGTGTGCCCAATGAGCCTCTAAGTTCTTTTGTTGTTGTTCAGCTTCTTTTGTTACCACTGGCGCGCAGATAATTAAATCACCTAATAAAGGAATATCTAAAATCCCCTCAGGTAACTCACTAGGAAATGATAAAACATTGGTTGCATAATCTTTATGACGATAAGCTGCATTAAGCTCTTGTCCTTCTGCCTCATCAACAATGCGGATAGTAAGTTCCGCATTCTCTTGATAAGGAGCAATAGCTACTTCACACCATTTTAGAAACAGACTAGCATCAGGTATATAAGGTTCTTCACTGGCTAGCTGCAAGTCTAACTCAATGTTCATTTTTTTCTTGTTGTCCTAAACTTTTATCGTAACGATCATAAGCTTCTACAATACGCTGTACTAATGGGTGCCTTACCACATCTTTAGCTTTAAAGTGAGTAAAACTAATACCTGGCACATCGCGCAACACATCGATAACATGCATTAACCCTGAACGGGTGCCTTTAGGCAAATCAATTTGGGTTGTATCGCCTGTAATAACAGCTGTAGAACCAAAGCCAATACGGGTTAAAAACATCTTCATTTGTTCAATAGTAGTATTTTGACTTTCATCTAAAATAATAAAGCTATTATTTAAAGTACGACCGCGCATATAAGCTAAAGGAGCTACTTCAATCACTTGTCGCTCAATCAATTTAGCCACATGTTCAAACCCTAACATTTCATACAGGGCATCATACAGTGGGCGTAAATAAGGATCTATCTTTTGTGAAAGATCACCTGGTAAAAAACCTAGTTTTTCACCTGCCTCAACAGCGGGACGTACTAATAATATACGACGCACCTGCTCACGCTGTAATGCATCTACCGCACAAGCAACGGCTAAATAGGTTTTACCTGTACCTGCTGGGCCAATGCCAAAATTAATATCATTTTCTAGAATGGCTTTAACATAACCTTGCTGATTCGCGCCACGTGGTCGAATAGTTCCTTTTAAGGTTTTTAAAGTAATCTGTGGTTGATTATTATTAGGAGCAACCATTTCTTCCAAGCCAGATTCTTGCAAGAACAAATGTATCACCTCTGGTGATAATGGCATACTTTTCGCTTCACGATATAACCGACGAATCAAATTCTCAGCAGCTAAGGCGCGTTCCTCATTACCTATTAACTCAAACTGATTGCCACGATTACGAATCTCAATACCTAAACGTTGTTCAATTTGCCGAAAATGCTCATCAAACTGACCACTTAAGTTGGCAAAACGTCTTGTATCGAATGGTTCTAATGTAAATTGTCTAGTGCTAGGTAAAGCGCTCAAAGTATTTAGTGGTTACCTCAAATTATTAACGATTAGCTTAAGCCTACAACAAGTTGCGACGAATAGCAATTGGCTTAATCATTAATAAGTGCTCCTCTCAACGAATGAGGTAATGCCTCTTCAATTTTTACATTAACAAATTGTCCAATTAGTAGTGGATTATCACTACGGAAATTAACAATACGGTTATTTTCAGTACGACCTTGTAACATACCCGGGTCTTTCTTAGAGAAATCTGTAACTAAAATTGTTTGAGCAGTTCCTACCATACGACGACTAATCTCAAATCCCTGTTGATTAAGACGTGCTTGTAATATTTGCAGGCGCTGTTTTTTTATTTCTTCTGGCGTATCATCTGGCAAATCTGCTGCAGGCGTTCCAGGGCGAGCGCTATAAACAAATGAGTAAGAGAAGTCGAAACCAACATCTTCAATTAACTTCATTGTTTGCTCAAAGTCTTTCTCTGTTTCACCTGGAAAACCCACAATAAAATCAGAACTGATACAAATATCGGGCACAGCTGCTTTTAACTTACGAATTCTTGATTTGTATTCAAGTGCTGTATGATTACGCTTCATTGCTGCCAGAATACGGTCAGAGCCTGCCTGTACAGGCAGGTGCACCATTTTAACCAATTTTGGTAAATCTGCATGGGCTTGAATTAAAGCATCAGAAAACTCTAGAGGGTGTGATGTGGTATAACGAATACGATCAATACCTTCAATTTCAGCTACTATTCGTAATAAATCGGCAAAATCTGTAATACCACCTTCAGAATTACTACCACGATAGCCGTTAACGTTTTGTCCTAATAAAATAACCTCTTTCACACCATTTTCAGCCAGATGGATAACTTCAGCAATTACATCTTCCACTGGGCGACTAACTTCTTCACCACGCGTATATGGCACCACACAGAAAGCGCAGTATTTACTGCAACCTTCCATAATAGAAACCATAGCAGTTGGCCCATCCACTCGTGGTTCAGGCAAACGATCAAACTTTTCTATTTCAGGGAAAGATATATCTACTTGTGGCTTGTGAGTAGTCTTAGCCGCATCAATCATTTCTGGTAAGCGATGCAAAGTTTGTGGGCCAAAAACCACATCCACGTAAGGAGCACGATCACGAATGGCCGCACCCTCTTGGCTAGCTACACAACCACCTACACCAATTACAATATTAGGATTACGTTTTTTTAGCTCGCGCCACCGACCAAGGTTTGAGAATACTTTCTCTTGTGCTTTTTCACGAATAGAACAGGTATTTAATAATAAAATATCTGCCTCTTCAGGATTATCAGTTAATTCAACTCCCTGATTTTCTCCTAATAAGTCTGCCATACGAGCACTATCATACTCATTCATTTGGCAGCCATGTGTTTCGATAAAAAGCTTCTTGGTCATAGTCGTGATAAACAATTAATCAATTAAAAAAGGGGGCTATTATAAAGTAGATAACAACCTTTACCTACTATTAATAATAATTGATTACTAATTAGTTAAGCTAATTTTAATAACATCATTCCAAAAATTAAAATCATGATACCTAACCATCCTTTAGCTTTTAAATTTTGGTTAAATAAAATAGCTCCCATAGCAACTGTTGCTAAGATACCAAAGCCACCCCATATGGCATAAGCAATAGATAAATCAATACCTTTTACAGACTGTGCCAATGCAGTAAAAGCACCTAATACAAAAAGGATAGACAATACACCTAGCATACGGTTTTTAAAGCCATTTGAATATTTTAAAAACACATTAGCCAATACTTCCAACACAATAGCTAAGGCTAAGAACCCAATATGAACCCATGTAAAATCGTTCATAATTATGCCTCCCTAGCCTGATAGTTATTTACTTTCTTAGTAACTGACTGAGTAC
>JBEBWU010000030.1:0-10317 GCA_040391985.1 Entomomonas sp.
GTAATGGCTAGTGGGCCTTTGGTTGTATCACCACCTATTAACTGTATAGCACATTCTTTGGCTTTTACAGATAATCCCTCTGCAAAAGCTTGTAACCAGCATTCATCAACTGTTGGCAAGGTTAATGCCAAGGTAAAGCCAATAGGTTTTGCCCCCATTGCAGCAAGATCACTCACTGTAACAGCTAAAGCACGTTGGGCTACAAAGAAAGGATCACCATTGGCTGGAAAATGAACATCAGCCACTAATGTATCAGTAGAAATAGCTATTTCCGTTTTGGGGCTAGGCTTTAATAAAGCACAATCATCGCCAATCCCTAAAGAAATAGTATCAGTTAAAGTAGCACAAGGGGCATTTTTGAAATAGTGTTGAATTAATTCAAACTCCCCCATGCAATATTCAACCTATTTTTTAGAACGAGTTTCGGCTTGACGTAATTTAGGGGCTAAACGATCTAAAATACCATTAACAAACTTATGGCCATCTGTTGCCCCAAAAGTTTTTGCTAACTCAACGCCCTCATTAATCACGACTCGATAGGGAACATCAATACGTTCTAATAATTCGAAAGTGGAAAGTCTAAGAATGGCTAACTCAACAGGATCTAACTCCTGAATTGGACGATCTAAAAAAGGTGTAAAAGAGTCATCTATTTCGCTAACTCGTGAAGGAACACCATGTAAGATCGCTTTAAAATAATCAGTATCTACTTTAGAAAAATCATTATCTACATAAAACTGGGCTTCAATTTCATTGATTGCTTGCCCAGCCATATGCCATTGATAGAGCGCTTGCATAGCAAAACTACGCGCTCTACAACGTGCCGCAATTTTGCCACGTAATGGTTTATCTGCATTGGGTTTATCAGAACTACTCACTTCGCCTCCAACTGTCCCAATAGATTAACCATTTCTAAAGCTGATAACGCCGCTTCTGAACCTTTATTACCTGCTTTAGTACCTGCTCTTTCAATCGCTTGCTCAATAGTATCTACAGTTAATACACCAAAGGAAACCGGCACATCATATTGTAATGAAACTTGCGCTAGGCCTTTAGTACACTCACCAGCTACATACTCAAAATGAGGCGTACCACCGCGAATTACTGCACCTAAAGCAACAATAGCGGCAAATTCATTACGTTGTGCTATTTTTTGACAAACTAAAGGAATTTCAAAAGCTCCTGGTGCACGAATAATAGTAATATCTTTTTCTTTTACGCCATGGCGAGTTAAAGTATCTACTGCACCTTCTACTAAACTTTCAACTACAAAGCTATTAAAACGGCCTACAACAAGGGCAAAACGACCTTTAGGTGTAGCAAATGTACCTTCAAGGGTATGTAATGTCATAACGAAATCCCATCATTTATAAAGAGCTTATATTTAACTAAATTATTATAGCTAAATATGACTAAAAATACTTACATTATCTGCCAATTAAACAGGTGGAATATACTCTACCACTTCCAAGCCAAAGCCTGACAAAGCATTAAAACGAGCAGGTGTACTTAATAAACGCATTTTACGAACACCTAAATCACGTAAAATTTGCGAACCACCACCTACTACACTATAAATAGTTTGAGGATTTGTTGTAGCAGGTTCTAATTTTTCCTGTAGATTATCTAACAATGAGTGACCATCTAAGGAATTACCTAACAACAATACAATACCATTTCCCTCTTCAACCACACGTTGCATAGCACCACGTAGGCTCCAACGACCAGTCTGTGCTACCTGCAATAAATCACGCAATGGATCAAGATTATGCACACGTACTAATACAGGGTCAGATTCTTTAATTTCTCCATGTACTAAAGCTAAATGAATAAAACCATCTACTTCATCACGGTAAGAAATTAATTTAAAGTCACCCACTTCTGTTGATAATGGTTGCTCTAAAACACGTTTAACCGTACGCTCATGTGTTAATCGATAGTGGATAAGATCAGCTATCGTACCAATCTTAATATTATGCTCTTCAGCAAACTTCTCTAATTCTGAACGACGTGCCATCGTGCCATCATCATTCATTACTTCACAAATAACTGCTGATTCATTAAAACCAGCCATTCTTGCTAAATCCGTAGCAGCTTCAGTATGCCCTGCTCTAGCTAAGACACCACCTGGCTGAGAAATTAATGGAAAAATATGACCTGGGCTTACAATATCCTCTGCTTTGGCATCTTCTGCACAGGCTGCTTGCACTGTTCTCGCTCTATCTGCTGCAGAAATACCTGTAGTAACGCCTGTCGCTGCTTCTATGGATATTGTGAATTTAGTACCAAATCCTGAACCATTACGTTGTACCATTAAGTTCAGACCCAGACGCTCACAACGGTCTTTACTCATTGGCATACAAATTAATCCACGAGCATGCTTTGCCATAAAATTAATATGTTCTGCTTCAACACATTGGGCGGCGATAATTAAATCACCTTCATTCTCGCGCCCTTCATCATCCATTAAAATAACCATCTTACCTTGACGAATATCTTCTACTAATTCTTCTATTGTATTTAACGCCATTTCGTCTCCTATTTATTTTAATAAACTACTTACTACATACTCGTTTTACTTTAAACCAATAAAAAACCTCGTCAAAGACGAGGTTTCTATTTTAACGCTAGTTAACGCATTAGTAATTACTTTTTAGCAGATTCTTTACTATCAGCTGTTTTTTTAGCAGTATCTGCTTTGTCATCTGGCTTTTTAATGTCTAATAGTTCAACATCAAAAATTAATACTGAATTAGGTGGAATTACTGGTGGAACACCATTTGCACCATAAGCTAATTCACTAGGAATATATAGCTTAACTTTTTCACCTACTTGCATTAATTGTAATGCTTCAACCCAACCAGGAATTACAGTATTAACAGCAAACTCAACAGGTTCACCACGTTGAATGGAGCTATCAAATACCTTACCATCAACTAATTTACCTTCATAGTTTACTTTAACAATGTCTTTCTCACCTGGTTTAGCACCAGTACCTTTTTGTACTACTTCATACTGTAAACCTGACTTAGTAGTGATAACACCATCACGTTTAGCATTTTCCTCTAATAAAGTTTTACCTTTTTCTTCGTATGCTTTTGCTTCTTCAGCTGCAATTTTTTGAACTTCTGCTTCAAGCACAGTCATTGCTGTTTGCATTTGCTCTTTAGTTAACTTTGAATCTTTATCTGCTAAAGCATCATTCAAACCAGCTAAAATTTCATTAGTATCAAATGTTTTGATACGTGTTACTGATAAATTTTTGCCAAATTGATAGCCAATAGAATAAGAAACATCTTTCATTTCGTTAGATGATTCTGAACCTCCAGTTGATGCTGAAGAACTAACTCCAGCAGGTGCAGGTTTATCTGCCACTTTAGAAGTATCTGACTTTGAGTCACAAGCCGTTAATGAAAAAGCAAGTGTAGCTACCACAACAGCTAAATAATTTTTCTTCATACTATATCCTTTACAACCCCACCTAGGTTTAACTAAAAATCAAGATAATAAAAATTTATTAACTTACATATACATTAAACAATAATTGATTCTACTTACAGAAAATAGTTCCAAAGTAAGCATTCTAAAATACACACCATAATAAATAATAAAGTAACTTTATTAAACTAGGAAATAAAACAAAATATTTCTTTTTATATGTAGACTACTTAAAAATCGCTATTATGCCTATTACACAAAGCCCCCACAAAAACCACAAAAAATAATTTAATTATTTATAAAATAACTATTGTCTTTTGTGAAAAATCCCCTATAATACCTCGCCCATACGGTAACTAACTTATTAAGTTACTTAGTATCTAGCATTAAGATTTAATGCCCGGGTGGTGAAATTGGTAGACACAAGGGACTTAAAATCCCTCGGGTGAATAACCCGTGCCGGTTCGACTCCGGCCCCGGGCACCATATCAAAAGCCTAGTTAATTGATTTAACTGGGCTTTTTTATCTATAAGATTTTCATTAACCCCCAATTTAACCCCTATTTTATTTTTTAACCTATCTAAATATCAAATTTTAATTTCGCGGTTAAAAGAAAAAGGCAATAATTATTTTTCTATACTGATTACTATTAGCAATAATATCTTTTGATCTTGCTATAGTGTGATTTGTAATCTTTCCATTTTTAAGACGTATTTAAAATAGAAAATTTTGGCTGCTGGTATTTCATCAACAGCCATGTTGAGTATTTCGCTATCAATAACACATTAGAGCTTTAATTTATAAGTTACACTAAAGTCTTTATTTGAATAAATAGTTAATTTATCACCTCTTTTTGATACTTCCAACTCGATTTCTTCATAGGTAGGCTCTTCCCTATCTGTTGGCCGAAAATCAAAACTCCCTAATTCATAAAAACGTCCTTTTTCATCAAGAATAAAAACATAAAAACCCATATAGTAATAATCAACTTCTTGATGAATAATAATCCGTGTATTTTTATATTTGAAATAAAGCGGTGGATCTTCTTTATCAGCAAGCTCAAAAAGATAATTTAACTCCAATTCAAGTGTTTTTTTGTCTTTTTTGAGGCTTACGTATTGTACAGATTTACCTGCCGTATTTTTTTGCTAAATACAGAAAATGATAGTTCTGGATAACGAAAAGTTATTACATCTCCATGATTGACATCTTTAATAGAAATGTATCTAATAAAATCGAAATGATCGATACTTTCACTAGCTGTATTACTTGATGTTTGTGCATATCCATAACTTAAAAAAAACATCATAAAAATAAATTGAACAAAAACGATAACTTTTTTCACTGTGCTTATTCCATTTATTAGCTATAATTTTGTATCATGTGGCTGGAAATGAACTGCTTTAGCTTTAGCTTTTTCTGTTTGTATTTTTCTTTCTTTATCGCTAAGTATTTCATCAACAGCCATGTTGAGTATTTCACTATCAATAACACTCTAGGGCTTTAATTTATAAGTTATACTAAAGTCTTTATTTGAATAAATAGTTAATTCATCGCCTCTTTTTGATACTTCCAACTCGATTTCTTTAAATGTTGGCTCTTCTCTATCTATTGGTTTAAAACTAAATCTCCCTAATTGATAAAAACGTCCTTTTTCATCAAGAATAAAAATATAAAAACCAGTAGAATAATAATCAACTTCTCGATGAATAAGAATCCGCGTATTATTATGCCTAAAATAAAGCGGTGGTTCTTCTTTATCAGCAAAATCAAAAAAATAATTTAACTTTAACTCAAATGTTTTCTTATCTTTTACTAGGCTAAGATAATGTACAAATTCGTCTGTTCTAATTTCTTTTCTAATTAAAGAAAAGGATAAGTCTGGATAACGATAAGTTAATACATCGCCATGAGTGACATCTTCAGCAGAAGTATGTTTAATAAAATCGAAATTATCATAATTTTGGTTTCGTATATAATCTGAGGTTTCAGCTTGTTTTATTGTTTGTGCGTATCCGTAATTTAAATAAAACATTACAAAAATAAATTGGACAAAAAGGATAACTTTTTTCACTGTATTTACTCCATTCATTACTATAATTTTGTTTGATGTGACTGAAAATAATCTTCTTTAGCTTCTTCTATTTGTATTCTTCTCTCTTCTTCACTAAGCATCTCATCATATTTACAATCAACATAAATACATGGATTACATTTATTGTTTAAACCTGAAGCTACTTTAGTACTTCGTATTTCAAAATGTAAATGAGGATTTCTCGTTCTAAATGTCTTACCACCATCTCCTGATGTTCCACTTAAAGCAATAATATCTCCAGCATTAACAATATCTCCTTTTTTTACATCCATTTGTGATAAATGTGCATAAAAACAATAAAGTTGTCCCTCATGAGAAAATTCAGGTCCTTCCGCAATCTCCGTTTTATTTGAATATTTTGGTACAAATGAGTGATTTCGCTTATTCTTAAATGTATCACTATCGAGAACTTTAAGGCAAATAGTTCCACCATACATTGATTCACTTACCTCAACAGTAACCACTTCTGATTTTACACAGGCATAAACAGGCGTACCAATTTTTGCAAAGATATCAATTCCTGTATGCTTCCTCGCACCATCTCGTATCTTTTCTCCAAAAGAGCCATGCCAAGGTTTAGCCCCCCCCCACCTTGTGAAAATAAGCAAAGCTGTGGATTATCAATTGGATCATGCCATAAATTAGTAGAGCACAAAGGGGGGATATTGAGAAATAAAAAACCATAAGAAAATGTAAACCGCTCCCACTCGCACGTATAAAAAAATTCCCTTTTTAAAAAGTTGTTTACCTTAACACCTATTTTACTGTAAGCCTTGTTAATCAATAACTTTATCTTTTTAGGATATTAACAAATGTCGTTATATATGTTTACTTTGTTGTTAAGGTTGTTTACTTTTGGATTACCTTTTTAGGGACTCCGATAATTCAAAATATTGCAAATAAGTATTAACTTGATCTATAGCGACTTGATAAACAATTTATATTTGCTGTTTTGCTTCATTGGCTAAGGCCAGTTGATAACATTGTTCGAGTTGTTCATCTGTTAGCTTGGCTAGGTCGCGTTTGCGTTGTTCACCTATAATAATATTAAGGTCTGGCGGTTGCTGTGTAGTTGCTTGTGGCTCTGGTTTATTTCCGTAAACTCTAGGCTTTAATTTAGAAGCTATCCACATTCTTGTTTGTATTTGCAGTTTAGCCTTAGTTAATGCGTCACCTGTACAGTAAACAGTATCAGCAATATTTAGTAAATCATCCGCTAGCATATCGGCTTGTATTTCTCTAGCTAGCTTGTACTGGTCGCAAAACTCCGAATTACTCCCCAGCCATCGAAAAATAGTAGCTTTGTCTGGCATATATTTACTAGTACAAATTGCCCTTAATGATTCGCCATTAATCAGGCAGTTCATTATTATAGTTGTTGCTAGTTCTTCACTGTATATAGTTGGTCGCGCTATTAAACACCTTTGAATTACCCTATGTATACCCATTTTAAGCCATTTAAACATAAAAGTAATAGTAAGGCAGTAACACAACAAGAAGTTTAAAAAGTTGGTTATAGGGCGTTTATAGATTAATTCAATTATTGCTTGTTGTAGTGAATAGGTAATGTTAAATTTATTAAACATTAACTAAATCGTTAGGGGGTGGGCTTGGTCGCTCGCTAATAAGGATTATCCGCTAGTCAATATTCTTTTGTATGAATATTGATATTTCTAATTAAAATTATTTTCATCTCTATAACGTAAAGTATCTACCAATAATTTAAAGGCTGGTGATGCATGGCGGCGATTGGGGTAATAAAGGTGGTAGCCTGCAAAGTAAGGGCACCAATCTTCTAACACAAGTATTAGTTCCCCTTTATCAACATAGGGCTGTACTATATCTTGTGGACCATACACTAGCCCTGCTCCAGCCAATGCTGCATTAAGTCGTGGTGAGGTTTGATTAAAAATAAACTGGCCTTTTACTTGTATTTTTTGTTCATGCCCCTCTTTTTCAAATTCCCATGCATATATTCTACCTTGACCAACTAATCGTATCCCTATGCAGCTATGTTCAAGCAGGTCTTGTGGCTCCTCTGGAATTGGGTGTTTAGCAAAATAGCTAGGTGAACCTGCTACCACCATGCGCATGGGTGGTGCAATAGGTACTGCTATCATATCTTTTTCAATTAACTCGCCTAGTCGTACCCCTGCATCATACTGTTGTTTAACAATATCTATGGTGCCATTATCAATGGTTACTTCAACAGTGATATCAGGATATTCAGCAAGAAATGCCGTTAACTTAGGACAAATAATGGAGTTAGCAGAATGTTCATCAGCATTAATACGAATAGTTCCAGCAGGTTTATCTCGCAGTTCACTTAAGGCGGCTATTTGGGTTTCAATAGCTTCAAAATGAGGTGTAAGCGTATGTAAAAGCTGCTCACCTGCTTCTGTAGGTGAAACGCTACGGGTGGTGCGAGTTAGTAAACGAATATTTAGTCTAGTTTCTAAGCCCCGAATAGTATGGCTTAATGCTGATTGTGAGACTCTTAGTTTAGCTGCTGCTCGGGTAAAACTTCGTTCTCTAGCAACGATTAAAAAAGCCAGTAGGTCATTGAAGTTTTCATGCTGCATTGATGAATTTCCCTCATAAGTTTATATCAATTATAGCATCTAATTTTAGTCAGTTATATTTGCTATAGTGACCCCTATTCAAACTTTTATACTCGTTAATAAAGGATATTATAAATGCGTCCTAAAATTATATGTCATATGATCAGCTCCATTGATGGTAGATTACATCCAGACCGTTGGACAAAGCCAGTAGACGGTGTAGCCAAAGATACGGTATTAGATTGCTATGAACAAATAGCCCAACAGTTTAATACTGATGGTTGGTTAGTAGGTCGTAAAACCATGGCTTATTATGCCAAAGGGGAACCCATTACAGCGAAAACAACCACTACTAATTTACGCTCTAGCTTTGTGGTAGATCGGGGAAGTCGAGGAGTAGCAGTAACGGTAGATCCACAAGGTAAACTACACTATAAAGCAGATAATATAGAGAAAGACCATTTTATAACAATATTAAGTGAGCAGGTTAGCGATGATTATTTAGCTGAATTACAAGCAAAGAAAATCTCTTATTTATTTGCAGGTGAAGATGGCAAAGATTTGGCTAAAGCAATGAATATCCTTGCAGAAGAGTTTGCTATTAAAAGTATTTTATTGGAAGGTGGTGGCTTGATTAATGGTGCTTTTTTAAAAGCAGGATTAATTGATGAAATTAGCCTACTTATTTATCCAGGAGTAGATAGTTTAGCAGGCGTAGCGAGTATCTTTGAATATATTGGTAAATCCGATGAGCAACCTGCACAAGGCCAATCATTGCGGCATTTTGCAACTCAAGACTTAGCACATGGCATGGTTTGGTTACGTTACCAAATAGAAAAAAATAGCCATTCCGCTTAACCATCTCTTATCTAAAAAACTAAGCTGTAATAGTTATTACTAAACTATTACAGCTTTTTTATTGATTGAATTAAATAATAAAAATAAATAGATCATTATTAATGAATTTTATTAATAACCCCATGCAGTAATAAAGGATTATCGTTCAATAGCTATGGTGCTATATTTTTTCTAAAGCAAATTACGGAGAAATATAACCATGAATATAACATTTGAAAATAAAGTGGCATTGGTTACCGGTGGTGCATCTGGTATGGGCTTAGCAACGGCTAAAGCATTTGCTGAGTCTGGTGCCTCTATTGTTATCGTAGATATTAATCAGCAAGCTGTTAAAGAAGCCGCTAAAGCTTTGGTACAAGCAGGCTATTCAGCTATAGGCATAGCCTGTGATGTGGCTGATGAAATGCAAGTAAAAGACATGGTAGAACAAGCTATTGCTAAATTCGGTCGTTTAGATGCTGCTTACAATAATGCAGGTATCCAAAGCCCCGTAGTAGAAACGGCAGATGCCAACGGTGAAGACTTTGAACGAGTAATGGCGGTTAACTTGCGTGGTATTTGGAATTGCATGAAATATGAGCTTATCCAAATGCGTAAACAAAGCAATGGCGCTATTGTTAATTGTTCTTCATTAGGTGGGCTTGTTGGTATTGCTGATCGTGCTGTTTATCACGCGTCCAAGCATGGGGTTATCGGATTAACTAAAAGTGCGGCACTTGAATATGCAGCTAGAGGTATTCAAATAAACGCAGTTTGCCCTGGAATTATTGATACACCTATGGTGGAAGATATGCTTACCACCCAAACAGAAGCCATGAATGAACTAATGAAAGAAATACCAATTGATAGATTAGGTCGTGCTGAGGAAATCGCTACCACGGTGCTTTGGCTTTGTAGCTCAGCAGCTAGTTATGTTATTGGTCAAGCGATTGCGGTGGATGGTGGTTATACCGTTAAGTAGTTAAGTTACAGTTAGTAAGAGGAAACGATTTATGTCAAAAGTACTGGTAGTAGTTACCCATCCAACTATTAATAGTTCTACGGCCAATAAGCGTTGGTTAGCAGAGCTTAATAAACACCCTGAACGTTTTACAGTTCACCAGCTTTATCAACAGTATCCAGATTTTCAAATTGATGTGGCTAAAGAACAAGCGTTAATCGAACAGCATAGTGCATTAATTTTACAATTTCCTCTTTACTGGTTTAGCTCACCACCACTACTCAAAAAATGGATTGATGAAGTATTTAGTTATGGTTGGGCTTATGGTGGCGGTAATAAGTTACAAGGTAAACCTATGGGGCTTGCTGTAACAGCAGGCGCAACCGAGGATAGTTATCAAGGTAAAGATAGTTTAGAAGCGATA
>JBEBWU010000031.1:0-10279 GCA_040391985.1 Entomomonas sp.
GATGACGGACAAATTTTTATATGTTTAGCAGGCGTTTGATAGGTTGTTAGTAAACATTGTTCCATATTTTTTTTTAGAGCTAGTCCTAGTTGAATATCTTCTCGAAGTCCACGAACCTTAGTCATTTGTTGATTCCTCTTTTAATAATGGGTGAGTTCTGTCAGTTTTTGGTAGGCTGGCTACTTTGTACCAATCAAGGTTACGGGTAATGATCATCGCTATACTTAATATAATGAAAACTAAGATACTACCCATAATTAAGCTATAGTCTTCTGCATTAAGTAGTACATAAAGCATGATATAAAGCAGTGTTAATGAAACTGTAAATATCAAGCCTTGCCTTATATTTTTTAGAATACTTGTTACATAGAATCCAATAACTGCTATACAGGAAATGGCTGAGCATAAATAAGCTAGAGCAAAACCTATATGTTCTGATAATGAAAGTAATAATAAAAAGAATAAAGCCAGTGATATTCCCACAAAAGAATATTGAATAGGGTGGATAGCAAGCCGTTTGATTATTTCAAAAAGAAAGAAACCAAAGAATGTTAACCCAATAAACAAAATAGCATATTTGATAGCACGACTGCTTTTTAGGTATTGGTCAACCGGGTCTATTAAACTAACACCAAAATTATTATTGGAAAATTGATGACAGTTATTTTTAACTAAACAATCTTTAAACTTACTTTCCATGTCGCTAGCAAAGAAGTTTGTTTGCCAATCCGCTGTAAAGCCTTTTTTAGCAACCTCTCTTTTAATAGGTAAAAAATTACCATCAAAACTAGGATGTGGCCAATTACTGGTCAGTGTTACATTTGTTTCTTTACCAATGGGTGAAATACTGAAGCTAGACGTTCCTTGTAGGCTTAGTTGAATAGCATAGGTATAATCTCCGCCTTTTTGTAAAGAGGTAGGATCTAATTTGCCATTGATTCCAGAACCTAATTTGGAGTTTTCTGTACCAGGATTAATAGCTAATGTTTGTTTATTAAAGATAAATTTGGAATTATTACTAATACCTCTAATATCACTAATGCCCACCGCAATAATTGGTTGTTCAAATTGATAGTTTTCTAAATTGCTTTCTATACCAAAATTTTCAGGTATTTTAAAATTGCCCGTTATCTCATTATTTAGTTGGTAGAGTCTAGCTTCATAAATACCACGTTTACGCTTCTCTACATTTAAGTCACCTGTTAAGTTAAAAGACTCTGGAAAGAAATAAAGTGTTCCTCGTTGTTGATGGTATTGTTTATCATTATTCACATAATAAGTTCTAGTATAGGGAACAATTATTAGAGGCCCTGTGATCGTTTGACTAAGTGCCGAACTTTGGGCTATTTCATTAACTACTTTATTGCGTAACGACATGCGTTCATGGATAAGCCCATAAATCATTGTGATAGGAATAAGTAGTAAACCTATTAATAGTAAAATGGTAATAATCTTGAAAGCCAGCTGCCGCTGCATAATAAAACTCCTTTAGTAATGATTAATAGCAGTATCTACAGTCGTTATGGAGTTTGTATGAAAAGAATATGGGGTTTTTGTGGAAATTGTATGAAGGGTTATTTAAGATAAAAGCAGTTAATTTTAATCATTAAAGAATCTATATAATGAACAAGTTATTTTTTTGCATTTTATTTTTATTTATACAAGTCAGCTATGCCACAAGTTGGCAAGATAATAGTGAGATAGAAAAGTTATTTCTTGATAACAATATTGTAGGTACTTTTGTACTCTATGATGTTCAACAAGATCAACTGATTGGCTATAATCAAATTCGTGCTAATACGCGGTTTATTCCTGCCTCTACCTTTAAAATAGTGAATAGTTTAATTGGTTTAGCAACTAAAACAGTTAACAATGTTGATGAAAAACTACCCTATGGTGGTAAACCACAGTCAAGAGTTGAGTGGCAGCGAGATATGGGCTTAAGGGAAGCTATTAAAGTTTCTAATGTGCCTATTTATCAGGAGCTGGCAAGAAGGATTGGCATCATAAAGATGCAAGCAAATATTAAGCTATTAAATTATGGTAATACCAATATAGGGCAAGTGGTGGATAATTTCTGGCTGGTTGGACCCTTAAAAATTAGTGCTGTGGAGCAAGCCATTTTTTTAGCTGAGTTAGCACAACAAAAATTACCTTATGATAAAGAAGTACAACAAGCTGTTCATGAAATTACTTTATTAGATCAAGGAGAAAATTGGCAGCTACATGGAAAAACAGGTTGGGCAGATAATCATCAACCTGATATAGGTTGGTTTGTTGGTTGGGTAGAAAAAGAGGGGAAATTTTATAGTTTTGCAGTAAATATAGATATGTTAGAGCCTAAAAAGGATATTAGTAAGCGTATAGATATAGTTAAACAATCTCTTAAGCTATTAGGTATTTTATAAGTTTATTTTTAAGTATAGCTATTACGCTATATTTTTATATGTCGTTGAATGACTTTGCCATACTCGTTGTACGGTCTTCAGTCATTCGCCTTGTCTAAAATTATATAGAAATGGCTATAGGGAAAGATAAGGTAACTAATACACCCTCTTGATAGTTTGTAATAGAGAGTTGTCCTTTATGTAAAAGTACCACTTCTTGTACAAAGTTTAATCCTAAGCCTGTGCTTTTACGTCCAGTGTTTGGGCGAGCTAAAGAATAAAAACGTTCACATAAACGATTAAGGGCATAATCTGGAATGCTAACACCTTGATTATAAAAACTAATTTCAAGCTGTTGATTAGTTATCTTGCTATCAATCTTTAACAGTCCTTGATCCGTGATAAAGTCTAATGCATTATCTAGTATATTAGAAAAAGCTTGTTCTAATAAAAATATTTCCCCTTGAATAGTTAATTGCTCATCAATCTTTACTTCTACATTAAGCTGTTGTTGAGTAATGCGTGAAGACTTACTGGCTAATAGTTTTTGTATCAGTGGTAGTACAGGGATGGTTCTAATTTCTTCTAAAGTTTGGCGTTGTTCAACCATACTGAGATTCAGTAAACGGTCGGCTAGTTTTTGTAATCGCTCACTTTCACTATCAATATTTTTTAAAAAGAGATTTCTTTGCTCGATGGGCATATCTTGTTGTAATAGCTCTGTAGCACCGCGAATTGCTGCTAAAGGACTTTTTAATTCATGGGTTAGGGTATGTACATAACGCTCTACATAGTTTTTACCATCGAGCTCACCACGCATTTTATCTAATGCTTTAGCTAATTGAGTCAGTTCTCCACCATAGAATTGAGGCGCTTTAATTCGTTCCCCTTTACTAATAGCGTTTGCATAAAGTGTGAAACGATGTAGTGAAGCACCAAGCCACCATGATAATAGGGCGCCTACTGCTAAACTAGCGATAAGTAAGATAATACCGAAAAAGATCAACCTTGATTCAGCTTTATTGATATAAGGACTAGCTGTGATATTTGGTTTGCCTACTGTGAGTACACCAATAATTTTATTTTCATATTTAATAGGTGCAGCAACATACATAATAGTTGATTTTTCATCTTTAGGATCTTCTTGGGTCGTTCTTGCACCATAGGCACCATGTAGGGTTAAATAAACATCACGCCAGCGAGAGTAGTTTTTGCCAACCTCTCTACCCGTTGAATCAAATAGTACAATGCCTTTATCATCTGTAATATAAATGCGCATAGCAACCGAATTTTTGGCTACACCCCAAATGGAAGCATTAGGATCACGTTTTTGATAAGCGGCTAAGCGATGTTGTAGGTAGTATTGGTTGATTTTACCTTGTTGTAGATCATCACTAACGATTTCTGCTAACAAATTAGCTGTATCTACTAAGGTTTCTTCAGTGGTTTGGCGAATACTAGGGTAAATTTGATTAGAAAATAAATTCACCATAAAGTAGCCACAAAGTGCTACAAACAAAAAATAGAATAGAAAAATACGTTTTGCTAGTGCCATTTTATATTGTCTGTATTAGTTTGGGTCATAGCTGTAGCCAAAGCCTCGGTGGGTGCGAATAACATCTAAGTTGCTATCTATTTCCCTTATTTTGGCTCTAAGTGTTTTAATATGACTATCAATATTGCGTTCATATCCCGCATCAACGGCAATACCTAGCGCATCTAATAATTGCTCTCTACTAAAAACACGTTTGGGTTGAGAAAGTAGATAGCGAAATAAATTAAACTCGTGACGCGTTAAATTGATGGGCTGTTGTTGTAAACAAATAGTGTAAGCACTTTCATCAACAGAAAATAATTTATCATCTGTTAAAGGGTGATTTGTTTTTTGAGAAGCGTTGGCAGTTCTTTTTAAAATAGCACGTACTCTTGCCGCTACTTCACGTGGACTAAAAGGTTTAACAACATAATCGTCAGCGCCTATTTCTAAACCAACCACTCGATCAATCTCGCTATCTCTAGCTGTTAAAAAAATAACAGGTACTTCCGAAAAACGACGTAGTTGGCGACAAACTTCAAAACCATTAAGGTCTGGCAATCCTACATCTAATATCCATAAGTCAGCAGGTGTTTGTTGTTGCTGCTCTAGTGCTTTATTACCAAGTGTTAGCCATGTACATTCAAAGCCCTCACTTTGTAAAGCATATAGTAAAGTATCAGCTATTGCTGCTTCATCTTCTATGATTAAGATATGAGGCATGGAGTACACCTGTTATGTTTATTATTAAAACTAAATAGAGTTAAAAGCCAGTTTAGCATAATACTTTTATTATTTTGCTGTGTTAAGTTAAAGAAATGACAGGGAATAGCATAAAGCTATTCCCTGAAATACTATTTATTAGTGTTATGAAAGACTAATCCTAATCCTAATAGAATAGTTGCCATTCCTAATAAGCTAAGTAGTGGTAATAAGTTACCTAAAAATAAGTAGTCTAAAATAACAGTTATCACAGGTACTAAATAAAATAAACTGGTTACGTTTACTAAATTACTCTTTTGAATAAGTTGGTAGAATATTAACTGGGCGATAACTGAAATAATAATTCCTAACCAGAGTAAAGGAATTAAAAAGCTTACAGACCATTCAACATGAAAAGGTTTAAATGGCACAAAAACCAAACCTAACTCTAAACTAATAGCATATTTTAGAGGCAATATTTCGCTTGGCGCTTGTTTAATACCCTTTTGTAAAATTGCTCCTATACAGGCACAAAGTAAAGCAGCTAATGCAAAACAAATACCTTTAAATGAGAGTTGGGTTATTAGAAGGCTTTGTAAAACTACCAGTATTAAACCTGTTAGAGAGAGTATTAAACCAGCTAAGCGCACTAAACTAAAACGACGCTCCATAATTAACAATGTAATAATAGGTTGTACACCTAATAATGTAGCTAGAACGCCAGGAGTAATATTATTTTCAAGTGCTAAAAAATAGCAAATGGAGTAGCCACCAATTATAAATATGCCAGTAAAAGTGACTTTTAATGGAGTACCTGACTGGGGTAAAAAACGTCGTTTATAGACAATAGCAAATAATAATAAAACTATTAAAGCTATTGCAAAACGTAAACTTAAAAAGGCAAAAGCACTGGCATGATTTAGTCCCCAACGAGAAAAAATGGCACCACTGCCCCAAATTAAGACAAATAAACTAGTTGAAGCATAATATTGATATAAAGCTTTATGAGAATTCATAATGATGGATTCCTGTTGCTGTAAGTAATAACAAACCTTGGCAATAGGCCAATAGTTAATTAATAGGGGATTTGAATCTTATAAGGTTGTTTATAAGGTGGGGGTGGAGCAACAGGAGGTGCTATGAAGCGATAAGGCACACAAGCTTCCATAACAAACAGAGATGTTTGTTGGCAGGAAAATGAAAGATGTGTAGATAGTTTCATTATATATGGATGAAGTATGTTAATTTGTAATTAGTTTAGCAATCTTAGTAATTAAATCAATACTTGTTAGGCATAAAATACTTTAAAGTAATTGCTAAGTTTGTAAAGTCAGTATTATTAAAATAATGAAATGTAATAACTGATTGATTTCTTATGAAATGACCTTATATAGCTGTAATAGTTTTAGTATTAAAAGGCTATTAAATTTAGTAATGCAACGCTATGTTATAATCTGTGGCCTAATAGACTATTAGTAGTTTTTGAATAATAAGGTTACTGCCTTGTTATGAGTAGTGGCTAAAAGCTACTGCACACATGTGGAGAGTATATGAGTGATCTTTTAAAGGCAGTGAGTCAGCAATTGTTAATACCTAATGGTTTAGACATTGAGACCTTGCCAAGTATTTTATCAGTAGCAGTAGGTAAAGGTATTGATACAGCCGATCTATATTTTCAACATGCTATTATCGAAAGTTGGGCATTAGAAGATGGTATTGTTAAACAAGGCACTTTCAATGTTGACCAAGGTGTGGGTATTCGCTCGCAAGCAATGGAAAAAACAGGGTTTGCTTTTAGTAATACATTAACAAAAGAAGCTTTAATACAAGCTGCCACCGCGGCTAAATCTATTGCTAATAAAGGACAGAGTGGTCGTGTACAAACTTTTGCAAAGGTGGCACCTAGTTCACTTTATATTGCTGATAATCCATTAGAAGCCGTAGCAAGAGAAGAAAAAGTAGCGCTGTTAAAGCGTATTGATCAAGCCATAAGGACTTTGGATTCTCGAATACAACAAGTAACGGTTAGCTTAACAGGTGTTTGGGAACATATCTTAGTGGCTTCTTCTGATGGTGATTTAGCGGCTGATATTCGTCCATTGGTACGTTTTAATGTCAGTGTGGTGGTTGAGCAAAATGGCCGTAGAGAAAGTGGTAGCCACGGTGGTGGTGGACGTAGAGATTATAGTTATTTTTTAACTGAAGATCGTGCTATGAACTATGCTAAAGAAGCATTACGTCAAGCATTAGTTAATTTAGAAGCAGTGCCAGCACCTGCTGGAACACTACCTGTAGTGTTAGGTTCTGGTTGGTCTGGAGTATTGCTTCATGAGGCAGTGGGACACGGTTTGGAAGGTGATTTTAACCGTAAAGGTAGCTCTGCTTATAGTGGTCGTATTGGTGAGAAAGTAGCCTCTTCACTGTGTACCATAGTGGATGATGGTACTTTAGCTGATAGAAGAGGTTCTTTAACTGTAGATGACGAAGGTACACCTACAGAATGCACAACCTTAATTGAGAATGGCATTTTAAAAGGTTACATACACGATAAATTAAATGCTAGGTTAATGAAGCAAAAGCCTACGGGTAATGGTCGTAGAGAGTCCTATGCCTATTTGCCAATGCCACGTATGACTAATACTTATATGTTAGCTGGTGAAAGTGATCCAGAAGAGATTATTCAATCTGTTAAACAGGGTATCTATTGTGCAAGTTTAGGTGGTGGGCAAGTAGATATTACCAGTGGTAAGTTTGTGTTCTCCACCAGCGAGGCCTATTTAATTGAGAATGGTAAATTAACATCACCTATTAAAGGTGCTATGTTAATTGGTAATGGGCCAGAAGTAATGAATCAAGTGTCTATGGTAGGCAATGACCTAGCTTTAGATAGTGGTATTGGAACTTGTGGTAAAGATGGTCAATCAGTTCCTGTAGGAGTAGGGCAACCAACCTTAAAGATAGATGCTATTACTGTAGGTGGAACAGGTATGTGATAGTTTTATGGCTATCCTCCTCGTTTCAAAAACAATGAGGACAGCTATAGTAGTTTACTATCGTAAACCTCGTTGGATTTCATCCAATTCACGGATATATTTAAAGATTTTACGAGCAGCCGCAGGAGGTTTTTCTTTTGCCGCTTCTTGTTGGGCTTGGCGAATAAGTTGTCGTAAGTGCTGACGATCTGCTTCTGGATATTGATTAACAAATTCGGCTAAAGCAGCATCACCTTCAGTAGCTAAACGATCTCGCCATTGTTCAAGAGCGTGGAAGCGTTCATTGTACTCACGGCTTGAGCTGTCGATCTGTTCAAGAAAAGATTGAATAAAGTCGATATCTTGGTCACGTAATAATTTACCAACATATTGCATATGACGTTTATTAGCAATATTGGATTTATGTTTAGATGCATCAGCCAATGCTTTGCGGAGCATATCGGTTAACGGTAATAAAGCTAATTGATCTTGTTTAAGGGTGGTTAGCTTTCTACCTAAATCGACTAAGGCATGCATTTCACGTTTTACTTGGGATTTGCTCTTTTCTTCATAAAGGGCATCATCAGAAGTATCAGACATAGTTATAAACTCATAGTAAATATTGGTGAGTATGATAACAGATAGCTTGTTTATTATGAGAGTTTTTAAATGAGGAATAGTATGAATAGTGAAAATGGTGTAGGGCCAGCTACTGTGCCTGTTTTAGAAAAACAGGTAGAGCAAATTCTAGCAGAAGCTAAAAAACAAGGTGCCACAGCCTGTGAAGTATCAGTTTCTACTAGTCAAAGTTTAGCTGTTACTGTTCGTCAAAAAGAAGTGGAAACATTAGAGTTTAATAGAGATCAGGGTTTTGGTATTACCCTATATGTAGGGCAAAGAAAAGCTTCAGCCAGTACTACTGCTACTGATGCTAAAGCCATTCAAGATACAATTGCAGCAGCATTAGAAATTGCCAAACATACTTCAGAAGATGAGTGTGCAGGGCTTGCAGAACCCGAGTTAATGGCAAAGGATTTACCTGATTTAGAGCTTTTTTACCCTTGGGATATTACACCTGAACAAGCGATTAATACATTGCTTGATTGTGAAGCAGCAGCATTTGCTACTGATAATCGTATTACCAATGCTGATGGTACCTCATTGAATACATGGAATGGTTGTAGAGTGTATGGTAATAGTAATGGTTTTATTGGTGGTTATGCCTCCACTAATCATAGTATAAGCTGTGTTATGATTGGTGAAGAGAATGGTCAAATGCAAAGGGATTATTGGTATGATGTTAAATTAGCAGGTGAACAATTAGAATCTGCTGTTGCTATAGGCAAAAAAGCAGCACAGCGTACAGTGGAAAGGTTAGGTGCACGTACCATACCTACTTGTGAGGTGCCTGTGATTTTTGCAGCAGAAGTAGCATCAGGGTTGTTTGGCCACTTATTAGGGGCTATATCTGGAGGCAATATTTATCGTAAAACTTCTTTCTTAGAAGGTGCGGTAGGAAAACAATTATTTCCTGATTGGTTATCTATTACAGAAAAACCTCGTTTAAAAGCAGCATTAAATAGTGCTAGTTTTGATGGCGATGGATTAGCTACTTATGACAAGTTTATTATCAATAAAGGTCAATTAATGACTTATTTATTGAGTGTTTATTCAGGCCGTAAGTTAGGTTTACCCAGTACAGCCAGTGCTGGTGGTTGCCATAATTTGTTTGTTTCTCATGGTGAAGATAATTTAACAGCATTACTCAAAAAAATGGGTAAAGGACTGTTAGTCACGGAGCTAATGGGAAGTGGTATTAATATGGTGACAGGTGATTATTCACGAGGTGCTGCTGGTTTTTGGGTTGAAAATGGTGAAATACAGTTCCCTGTACAAGAAGTAACAGTAGCGGGTAATTTAAAAGATATCTTTGCCAATATAGTAGCCATAGGTAATGATATAGACCCTCGTCGTAACATTAAAACAGGCTCTATATTAATAGAAAAGATGGCTGTGGCAGGTAGTTAAACAGAGCAAATCATTAATAAAAACAGCAAATAGAAATTGTAACTTATCTATTGTAAATCTTATGTTTACAATAGATAATAATCTTATAAAGTATATGGATATCTGGTTTGGTATTTTGAACCAAAGTTGTACAGTATTAATATTTTATGCAAATGTTTGCCTAGAGGGTGTTTGGAAGTTTAGGCGGTTTTTAAAAGGATAGTGCTAAGGAAGTTCTGCATAAGATACCTTTAATCAAAAACTATATTTTTTCTAAGAAGATAACAATTTTCTTAGAGAATTTTTGCTGTACTTCATATTTATAAACTCTCTAGTCTAATTATTAATAATTTCTTGAATTATTTAGGAAATATAGCTTATTAGCTGTGTAATGGATAAAGAGGCAATAAAATGAAGTTAAGAACTCTGTGTATTGTTATTAATGGCTTGATTTTTTCTACAGGAAGTTATGCAACTGATTATACAACAAGTCAAACATTATCAAATAACCATACAGATACAACAATAAATATTTCTAATGGTGCACTGATTGATATTGCAGGCAATGGTCATGTTGATATTAATAATACAGATGTTAGTGGATCAGGTGTAGCAGATACTATTTTAATTAATAATGGCAGTATTAATTTAGGTTCTGGTTCTCGTATTGGTGCAGA
>JBEBWU010000032.1:0-10166 GCA_040391985.1 Entomomonas sp.
GTACGAAGACCCTCATAAATATAAGCATTGAGCATTATTTTTCTCCTGATTTTAAACTGTGATAATTGAGACAGTTCCTTGTTATATAGCAATATGTTTTTTAGTGTACTTATTTATCATGATTAACATAATAGTGATTGGATAAATGGTACAGATTTATTTTGAAAAATGTACTAATTACTTTACCTCTTTGCAATGTTATTAAAAATTTATTTTATTTTTGTTGTGTTTTTAACCTAATAAATTGATTGTTGTTTTAGTTTAACTAAATGAATTTATTTAAGGTTATGTCTTTTTATCATTACTAAGTAAGAGTTATATTTTTTTGTTGTAAACCATTAAAAATTTCATTCTGCGAAATACAATTTTGTTTTTGTTGATTTTTGTTAATAATACGGTTTATGATAGGTGAAAATAAAAGATCAACTATATGGAATTTTAAAGTGGCAAAAATAACAAACTGCCTGCCATTCCAATGGTTGTCTATAACAGAAGTATCTTGAAGGAGGATTGATTTAGTTACTCAGTCGTATTTACACAGATTTGTTAATAGACGGCTAAAATTAGCATGCAAACTTCAAATAAAGATTTTAGTACACTAAAAATATAAGTATTAATTTTTAAATGTTTAATAGTTAACAATATTTTTCATTTAATAAATAAGTAAAACAAACAAAACAATCAGCAAATGTTAGGAGATTAACATGATCCGCGACCAAGAAACATTAGATATTTTACTAGACTCTATTCGCAATTTTGTTACGAATGAGTTGATGCCTAGTGAAAATGAAGTAGCAGAAACTGATCAAATTCCTGAACGTATTGTTTCTCAAATGCGTGAAATGGGTTTATTTGGTTTCTGTATTCCAGAAGAATTTGGTGGATTAGGTTTAACCATGGAAGAGGAAGTAAATGTAGCCTTTGAGTTAGGCCATACTTCTCCTGCATTCCGTTCACTTTTTGGAACAAATAATGGTATTGGTTCTCAAGGTATTATCATTGATGGTACGCCAGAACAAAAAGCACACTACTTACCAAAATTAGCAACTGGCGAGTTTATTTCTTCATTCTGTTTAACAGAGCCTGATGCTGGTTCAGATGCTGGTTCATTAAAAACTACGGCTAAGCGTGATGGTGATCATTATATTCTTAATGGAACTAAGCGTTTTATTACCAATGCACCACATGCTGATATCTTCACTGTAATGGCTCGTACTAATCCTGATATTAAGGGGGCAGGTGGTATTTCTGCATTTGTTGTAGAGCGTGGCACTCCAGGTTTAACTGTTGGTAAACCAGATAAAAAAATGGGTCAAAAAGGTTCTCATACAGCGGACGTGATTTTTGAAAACTGCCGTATTCCAGCTTCACAATTAATTGGTGGTGTGGAAGGTGTTGGTTTTAAAACAGCAATGAAAGTATTGGATAAAGGCCGTTTACATATTGCTGCATTCTCTGTAGGTGTTGCAGAACGTATGTTAAATGATGCTTTAAATTATGCTTTAGAGCGTAAACAATTTGGTAAGCCTATTGCTGAGTTCCAATTAATCCAAGCAATGTTAGCTGATAGTAAAGCAGAAATTTATGCTTCAAAATGTATGGTAATTGACGCTGCTCGTAAACGTGATGAAGGCAAAAATGTAGGTACAGAAGCTTCATGTGCGAAAATGTTTGCTACTGAAACTTGTGGTCGTGTAGCTGATCGTGCAGTACAAATTCATGGTGGTGCGGGTTATGTTAGTGAATATAGCATTGAGCGTTTTTATCGTGATGTACGTTTATTCCGTATTTATGAAGGCACAACACAAATTCAACAATTAGTTATTTCTAGAAATATGATCAAGGAAGCTCAAGGCTAGAAATAAAAAAGAGGGGAGTTGTTGCCCCTATTAATAAGGGGCAACAATGAGCGGTTTCTTAAATAATGAGATAAAAACAATGGCGTCTTCAAATAATTCAGTAAATACACCAGCATCAGGTGAGCAACAAAGTAAAATTTGGATATTAGTTTTTATATTTTCTTTCCTCGGCTTATTAGTTGATGGAGCGGATTTATTATTTCTTTCATTTAGTTTAAGTTCATTAGAGGCTGAGTGGGGACTCAGTCAATTTGAAAAAGGGATGTTAGGTTCTTATACACTAGCAGGTATGGCAATTGGTGGTATCTTTGGGGGATGGCTAGCTGACCGTTTTGGTCGAGTAAAAGTAGTGGTAGCGAGTATTTTAATATTTTCTATTGGTACTGCTATTTTAGGTGCCACTCATAGTTATTTACATTTTGCCATTATGCGTTTTATTGCGTCACTAGGACTAGGTGCATTATATGTAGCATGTAATACATTAATGGCTGAATATGTACCTACTAAATATCGTACTACAGTATTAGGTACCTTACAGGCGGGTTGGTCTGTAGGTTATATTGTTGCCTCTTTACTGGCTGGTTGGATTATTCCAAATTACGGTTGGCGTTGGTTGTTCTATGTAGCAATTATCCCTGCATTTATGGCTATTGCTATGCAGTTCTTAGTACCTGAACCAGCCGCATGGCGTGCAGCAAAAGCAAAACGCGATGCAGATAAAGCCGCTGGTATTACTGGTAAAAAGAAGGAGAATGCATGGGCTATTATCTTTGAAGACAAATCTACTCGTAAAATGTTCATACTATGGGCTGCTACCGCTGGCTTCTTACAGTTTGGTTATTATGGTGTAAATAACTGGTTACCTAACTATCTAGAAAAAGAACTGCATTTAGATTTTAAAAAGGCGGCTTTCTTCTTGGTAGGTTCTTATACCGCAATGATCTTAGGTAAGATTTTAGCAGGTGTTGCAGCAGATCGTTTTGGTAGACGAGCTGTATATGCCTTTGGTGCGATAGGTACAGCTATCTTCTTACCAATCATTGTAATGTTCCATAGTCCAGCAAATATTGCTTATCTAATGGTTCTGTTCGGTTTCCTTTATGGTATTCCTTATGGTGTTAACGCAACCTATATGACGGAGAGTTTTGAAACGAAAATTCGTGGTACAGCAGTAGGTGGTGCTTATAACGTGGGTCGTGCAGGTGCAGCTATTGCGCCAGCATGTATAGGTTTTATTGCTTCACATTATTCGATAGGTGCAGGTTTCCTTGTAATGGGCGCAGCTTACTTCTTCTGCGGTCTTATCCCTGCATTATTTATCAAAGATAAACTATTTGACCCACAAAAATAGTTTTATCTAACAAATAGCCTTTATCAACAAAATAAAAACTTAGTGATAAAGGCTATTTTTATTAAACTTCCATTATTAGTTAGACTAATAGCTTATTGATTAATAACTATAATATAGTTTAAATTATTAGCGACTGCTTTTGTTTAAAAATAGTAGTAAATAAAAATTGGTACAAAAATAAATACAATAAAGAGAGTTAAACTATGACAACAACATCGAGTGCATTATCTCCAAATAGGTCCCAAAATAAAATTTGGATTCTTGTTTTTATATTTTCTTTCCTAGGATTACTGATTGATGGGGCAGACTTACTGTTATTATCATTTAGTTTAAGCTCACTTGAACAAGAATGGGGTTTAAGTCAGTTTGAAAAGGGTATGTTAGGGACGTACACTTTAGCAGGTATGGCTATTGGTGGTATTTTAGGTGGGTGGTTATCAGATCGCTATGGACGCGTGAAAACAGTAGTAGGTAGTATTTTAGTATTTTCTATTGGTACTTCTTTATTAGGGGCTACACATAGTTATTGGCAATTTGCAGTGATTCGTTTTTTAGCTTCTTTTGGTATTGGAGCATTATATATTGCTTGTAATACATTAATGGCAGAGTATGTGCCTACTAAGTACCGAACCACTGTATTAGGAACACTACAAGCTGGTTGGTCAGTAGGTTATATTGTTGCTTCATTATTAGCAGGTTGGATTATTCCAAACCATGGTTGGCGTTGGTTATTCTATATAGCTATTATTCCTGCGGTATTAGCCTTTGCGATGCAATGGATGGTGCCTGAACCAGAGTCATGGAGAAAAGCACAAGCAGAAAAGGCAGCTAATAAAAATAAAGATACTAGTGCTAAAAAAGAGAATGCACTTAGCCTAATTTTTGCTGATAAAAGTACTCGTAAAATGTTTATTTTGTGGTCTGTAACAGCAGGCTTTTTACAGTTTGGTTATTATGGGGTTAATAACTGGCTACCAAATTATCTTGAAAAAGAAATGTCGATGAATTTTAAATCGATGACTTTATTCTTAGTGGGCTCTTATACAGCAATGATTTTAGGTAAAATTATTGCTGGTATGGCGGCAGATTATTTTGGAAGAAGAGTTATCTATGCCTTTGGGGCAATCGGAACAGCTATCTTCTTACCAGTTATTGTAATGTGGCATACGCCAGGAAATATTCTCTACTTAATGATAGGTTTTGGCTTTTTATACGGTATTCCCTATGGTGTTAATGCAACCTATATGACTGAGAGCTTTGAAACGAAAATTCGTGGCTCTGCAATGGGTGGGGCTTATAATGTTGGTAAAGTAGGTGCTGCTCTTGCGCCTGCATTTATTGGTTTTGTGGCCACGCACTATTCAATCGGAGCTGGTTTCTTAGTAATGGGTGCCGCTTACTTTTTCTGCGGTCTTATCCCTGCGTTATTTATCAAAGATAAACTATTTGATCCTCAAAAATAATCAGTTAATGTAAAAGCCCACTATAAAGTGGGTTTTTATTAAGACTTTGCAGTATAACCACGATAAGCTAATGGCATAAAAGCAATTAATAGAGCAAGTATGGCTGTAATACTTACATAATAAGCAGGAGCCATTGCATTATGGTGTAACCATGCACCTGTAATCATGGGAGTTAGTCCACCAAAAATGGCATAAGATAAATTATAAGCAAAAGATAATCCTGTAAAACGAATAGCGGGTGGGAAAGTTTTAGTACCCACAATAGGTGCTGTGGCAGTAGATCCAGCGAAAAGTCCCATCAGTCCATAGTTAAAGATTAAAGTACTTGTACTCATATCACTATGTAATGAATTATAAAAATAAAAGCTAGTGATAATAAGTCCTCCCCATACAATTGAAAGGGTTAGGCGAATACCTAATTTATCACTTAAGTAGCCCCATAAAATACAGCCAAGGGTTAGCATTAATGTAGCTACACAATTAGCTTGTAAGGAAGTAGTACGATCGATCTGATACATACCCTCTAAAATAATAGAAGGTGTCATTAATATAGTCACTACAATGGTTGTAGATAGTGCCCAAGTTAAAATAGCAGTAATAAAACAAGCTGTTTTATGTTGTTTTATAACGGTGAGAATAGGTAGGGTAGTAGCTAATGCCTGTTTTTCTGCCATTTCTTTAAAGACAGGTGTTTCTTCTAAAAAACGACGTAAGTAAACGGAAACAAAGCCAAATATTCCACCTAGTAAAAAGGGAATACGCCAAGCATATTCTTTGACTTCTGCGTCAGAGAAGTTTTGTTGAATAATAATAGCTACAATTGAACCTAAAAAGATTCCACCAGTTATACCTGATGTTAAGGTACCAACACCGAGTCCATAACGTTGTTTAGGGGTATGTTCTGCAATAAAAACCCATGCTCCTGGCATTTCTCCACCAATAGCAGCACCCTGTAGAATACGCATAATAAGCAGTAAAAGAGGGGCTAATACACCTATAGTTTCGTAAGTTGGTAAACAGCCAATAACAAATGTAGGCAGTGCCATTAAGAAAATACTTAAGGTGAACATACGTTTACGGCCGATTTTATCACCAAAATGAGCCATAATGATGCCACCAATAGGTCTGGCTAAATAACCAGCGGCAAATACGCCAAGTGTTTGCATTTGAGCAAAAAATTGATTTTCACTAGGAAAAAATAGTTGCGTCAGTATATTGGTAAAAAAGACAAATATGACAAAGTCATAAAATTCTAAGGTACCACCTAATGAGGATAAAGCCAGTGTTTTATAATCACTTCTATTAAGTGGTCGGGCATGGGGTTGTCCATTTATAGCAACATTTGCTGTATTTATCATAGTGATCCAATAAGTCTTATACTAATAAATCTATTTATTATATAAATGCTTTTACTTAAAAGGCTAGGAAACGAATAGATTTTTATTGCAATTACTTTCATTGAGTATTTTTATTAGCTAGCTTTTGGTAATTATAATTATCTATTCCATTTAGTCCAAAAAGTGTTTTATATACTGTCAATTCAATATGTGGCTGCTGTTTTTTTTGATAAGAACGGTATGTTTTATAGGTGCGAATAGTAAAAGATAGCTGAGGATTATTTGGGCTTCGCCATATTTGTTGCCAATCATTTTCTGAACTAATGGTAAAGGTTGTTTTGACAGGAGTTCCAATAAAATAAGGGAATATATTAGTAACAGACCATGTTAAAAAAAAAGTAGCTCCACTAATACACATTAAAAGTATAATAATAACTAAATTAAGCAATTTAAAACGACGTATATGTTTAATTGAAAAAAAGATAGCAGCGATCATTGCGATTAAACAATACCATGTTTGCATATTATTATTTAATAGTATAGTAGGTGGCTTACTAGCTAATGCTATTGCTGCTATCATCATAAAAATAGTGAGGTAGGCAATATGATAAACTTCCTTAGCTCTTTCATAAAACACAAGACCATACATATCTATATTATCTTTTTCATTACTTGCAGATGGTTGTGGTAAGTTTATATTTTTATCAGTTTTATTCATAAATAGCGAAAGCCCAATATTAATATTTAAATTAATTAGTTATTTATTACCTTAACGAAATAATTTCCGATATTCGGTTCGATCAATAGTATTTAAACCAAATGATGTTTTATATACAGTAAGCTCAATATGAGATTGTTGTTCTTTATTATAAGTACGGTATTTGGGTGATATTTTTCTAGTAAAATATAATTGAGGATTATCTATACTTTGCCATGTTTGTTGTTGATTATCTTCAGTTGTTATTATAAATGTTGTTTGAGTAGGTGTTCCAATAAGTTGTGGAAGAAGATTGGTTACAGGAAGCATTAGAAAAGCTGTAGTGGCTGCAATGAGTAAACAGGGAATAATCATAATATATATTTTTATACGCCGCATATACCAAATTGAAAATAGTACAGCAATGGTGGTTGCTGATATATACCACCATAATTGGTTAATACTGTCTAATAAAACAGTAGATAGCGTAAAAAAAAGTAATATAGCTATTGTCATTATAGATAGAGCTGCATAGGTAATATGCTTTACTTCTTTACCCAAATCTAAAGCAGAAAGATCATTTTGTGCTTTTTTGTATAATTCATTAATGGGTGAAATTTGTTCAATAGGTTGGTTGTAATATGATTCAATAACGTCTAATAAATTATTAGGAGTAGTTTGATTAATAAATATATCTTGTTGTTCTGATTTAATAGTTAAGGTATAGCTTTTACAATTATTAAGAATAAATAATAGTTCATTATTTAAACGTTTATATCGGTCTTTATTATTAATAACAAGATATAATTTAGATAAATCAGTCCACAGGATTTTTTTGGGCACGTTAAATCCAATACATTCTATAAAATTTATACTTTGCTCATTAATAATAATACGTTCTTTTTGATTAATAACTTTGAAAATAAACCAACAGAAAGGAATCATAATAGAGTAAAAAGCAATTCCCATGTTGATAAAACGAGTACTATTCTTTGTAAGGGCTAAGTGAACAGTAGATATAACAACAAATAGTATTAGAGCACTAAATCCAATATTAGCAATCGTTTTATATTGTTTGGTCATATTAAAAGTAAATGATTTAATGGGTAAATTATTTGTGTTTATGTTTATAGAAGGTTTACTCATATCATTAAATCCATTTTCTAAACTACTTAATTAGCTTTTTAATTATCATATAAGATAATACATTAAATAAATACTGTTAGTAACAGTATCTACTAGTTCATTATTATAATAAAAATCATTTTGTTGATTTTATATATTGAAGTTATTTTTAAGGATTATTTAATATAAAATTAGTGGTTAAAAAGCAAATGAAACAGTACTACCAACTAGCCAGTTTCTTTTGGCGGCGGGTTCATAAAAATAACCATTTCTTTCATTAACAATAACAGAACCAACGTAGCGACGATCTAGTAAGTTATCAATTCTGATGAAACCATTTACTGTCCAGTGATCACCACTTTTCCATGTGTAACCAGTATAAGCAGAGCTGGTGAAGTAGGAGGGAGCTGCTTCAGAGTTATCATCAGTAACATAGATTTTACTCATATATTGTCCATCAATCCCCATATACCAACCTGTATCTGGTTTCCAAGCAATAGCGCCATAGAGCGTTTGTTTAGCTACACCTGGAATGTAGTTGTTACTTCTAATATCAGCAGAAACATTATCGCGGTAGTAGGCATCTATCCATGTGTAAGATAATTGCGTTTTGATATTTTCAGCAAAGTCATTATTCCAAGCTAATTCAAAACCATTACGACGTGTTTTACCACCGTTTTCATAAGTACTTCTACCACCAATATTACCTGCAGTAATAATTTCATCCTTGGTATTGATCTGAAATAGACTAGCCGTAATCATGCCACGAGGCAGCATTATTTTAGTACCGAGCTCATAGTTGTCGCTCACAGATGGTCTAAGGTTTAAATTTAGACCTGCATCGCCATCAGGGCGATAGGATAATTCAGTAAAGGTGGGAGTTTCAAAACCTTTGGCATAGGAAGCATAAAGGTTGATATCAGAAGTAATTGCATAGCTTAGGGCAGCCATTGGCAACATTCTATGATAAGTTTTAGAACCGCTATCGTCACCATTGGATAAATACTTGTCATCTGATTTAAAACGAACGGTGCTATAACGGACACCTGTATCTAATTTCCATTTAGAGGCAAATTGCCAAGAGATTTGCACATAAGGATCAACATTATAAAGCTTGTTAGTTTCTTTACGTCGTAATTGTCCTATTTCTCCATAAATGGGATTGGTAGCAGTACCTAGATAGTTTTCATAACCTTTACGATTATCTTTCATAAAGTCATAAGAAATACCCGAGATTAAGGTAAAGGGGCGATCAGCTAAACTGAGATGAGATATCCAGCGTAAGTCAGCACCACCGTAGTTACGTTGAAAATCGATTACACCACCAGCATGGCCAGGATTTTGTTGTGCAGCAAAAGGTATTGATTGATATTGCACATTATCCCTTACACCATAATAAATCATGGCTTTTAGTTCATTACTATCATTAATATTTTGTTCGTATAAAAAGCCACCTTGAGTTTGAGTAACTTTTTTGCGTGTATCAAATTGCTTTGCTTTATCAGCATTTTTAGGATCATGTTTAAATTGTTGTCGTGTAACACCTAAAGGATCTTGAGCTTTTAAATCAACATTGTTAAGCACAAAAGTAATTTTTCGATCAGGGTCTATTTGCCAACTAAACTTGGCATTTTGTAAGTTTTTCTGAGTATCACTGTGATCGCGATAGCCAGTTGTTGAAAAATGGCTACCACTTAATGTGTAATTGAAACTACCTGTTTCAGTAGGTATTGAGCCTGTTCCTTTTACATTATTACGATAGGAGTTAAAACTACCCATGGCTGTACTTGCTTCGAGAATGGGGCGCTCAGAACCATCTTCTGTAAAAATTTGGATAACACCACCTGATGAATTGCCATAGAGTGATGAAAAGGGGCCTTTTAATACTTCAATATGATCAACACTAGCTAAATCAATATTAGAAATTTGTCCTTGACCATCAGGCATTGAAGCAGGAATACCATCTACATAAATGCGTGTACCCCTTACACCAAATGCGGAACGTGCACCAGCACCTCGAATGGATAATCTAAGATCTTGTGCATAGTTATTACGATTTTGTATTTGTACTCCTGCAACACTTTGTAGGCTTTCTGATAAATTAACTTGTAACTTACTATCACGAATATCTTTACCTTTAATAATATCCACAGCAGCAGGCGTGTCAAAAACTGTTGTTTCAGTACGGGTACTACTAACTTCTACAGTAGGTAACACAATATCATCTGCAGCAACCACATAACTTGTTGGTAAAATAATATTGCATAATAGGTAGATAAACGCTTTGTTTTCTTTCCGAAATAGCTTTTTCATATTATCCATAAAGAGTGAAAA
>JBEBWU010000033.1:0-10151 GCA_040391985.1 Entomomonas sp.
CCCCTATAAAACGGGGTGTTGCTTTAGCCATCCTAAGTATTGTAACGGTGGTAGCGCCTATTGCTGGCCCTATTTTAGGGGGCTGGATTTCTTATAACTACAGTTGGCCTTGGATATTCTTCATTAATGTTCCCTTTGGCTTATTTGCTGCTTTTTTTGCTTATCAACAACTAAGCAGTAAACCAGAGCAGACTCAACGCTCCCCCATTGATTATATTGGTTTAATTGCTTTAGTAATAGGCGTTGGAGCACTACAAGTAGTGTTGGATAAAGGCAATGATTTAGATTGGTTTGAATCTAATTTTATTATTATTGGTTCTGCTATTGCAGTGATTGGTATTATCTTTTTTATTATTTGGGAATTAACTGATAAACACCCTATTGTTAACTTAAGACTATTTACTAACTATAATTTTAGTGTTGGTTGTATTTTACTAGTAATGGGTTACTCTGGTTTCTTTGGTATTAACTTATTACTACCACAATGGCTACAGACTCAAATGGGCTACACTGCCACATGGGCAGGTTTAGCTGCTGCACCAATTGGGATATTACCTGTATTACTCACCCCGTTCCTTGGTCGTTATGCACAGTATTTTGATATGCGTTTACTGGCAAGTTTTGCCTTTGCTGCTATTGGTGGTAGCTGCTTTATGCGTGCTGGTTTCAATACTCAAGTTAACTATGAACATATTGCATTAGTACAAATGTTTATGGGGATTGGGGTAGCGTTATTCTTTATGCCTGTGATGAGTATTGTATTGTCTGATTTAAAACAAAATCAAATCGCTGAAGGTTCAGGATTAGCAGCGTTTTTAAGAACATTAGGCGGTAGTTTTGCCGCTTCGTTAACCACTTGGATTTGGACTAGAAAAGCCAGTGAACACCATGCCTACCTTACTGAAAGCATAAGTCTTTATGATCCTATTACCCAACATACCTTAAATCAAATGGGTGGTAAAACCTTAGAGAATTATGCCCAGTTAGAGAATATTGTTAATAATCAAGCTTATATGCTATCCACCATTGATTACTTTTTTATGCTCGGCTGTGGTTTTATGTTGCTTGTATTCGTTGCTTGGTTAGCTAAACCTAAAAGAATTGGTCATTAATTATTGAACAGGACATTGGTTGTTTTGTTCCAATTTAACTAATGACTGATAGTCTTCTCTAGTGCGTAATTTTTCTACTAATTGATAGCTTTGAATACTATGAACAGTTATTGGCTCAAACACTACCACTATATGATTACAAGGTAAAAATAACAAAACTAATAATTGTGGCTCTACCTCACCAGTAATTACTGGAATTATTAACTCTTGTTGATAATTAAATGTATGTGATTTTTTATATTGTTTTTGCCAGTCATACCAGTCATCACTGTAACGTTTATGGGGATTATCTTTATAACTATAGGAATCTGCTGTATTTATTGTCCAGTTTACTTGTAGCTTATTAATAGCCCCCTTGCGCAGGGCTATATGTGCTGTTTTATACAGAGAAAAATACTCTGAGTCTTTCGCAGTAGTAACTGTTTTATTTGTATGATAGGGAACTTGATCGTTCAATAATGAGGTTTTAAACTTAAAATCCTCATAAGAGGTTAAATTCACCCCTACAGCATTATAGAACTGAAACGGTGCACGATCTGCATTATATCTCTTAGTAGACTGAACATCTTTATATTTATCAATAGGATATAGTGTCAAATCCACCCCAAAATCAATAGGCATTGAAACAATATGAATGAGTGGATAAATACCAAATGATAATAGTGCAGCCCAAGCATTAGATAACTCTTTTTTATCATGCTTTACGCCCGCAAATGGCTCGCCTACCTTGTAACGACTATTTATTCGCTTATCAACAGTTCCACAGCCTACTAAAACTACAACTAAGAACATTACGACTATTTTATGCATCAAGCTTTTCCGATATTAAATTTAACTCTACTATAATGTCCTTCTATTAACTCTACCTTAAGTTATTCAGTTAGAGCACTTGTAAAAGCTTGTTGTGCCTCTGCTAATTTAACTTTTAAAGTAGCTACTTGCTGTTGTAATTCTGGGGTATTGTATTGCTTTAACTGTTTCTCTGCTTTATTCAATGCAACTTGTACCATAGCAGCTTCTATTTTTAAACGCTTTTGCTCTGCTGTTAAAGCAGTAGCTGTAGCCTGTTGCGACTTTACTTTTTCAACAATCGATTGTTTAGGATCGAATGCCTGTACTGCTGGCGTCACCGCCGCTTGCTGTAATCTTGCTTGACGTTCCTGTTGTCTACGTTTTTCTTCCTGTTCTAAACGAGCTTTATGAAACTCAAAACGATTGCGTGCATGATCTCTTCTTAGTTGTCTTGTTACTCGCTGCTGTTCTGTAATAGCAGAATCACCTGTTAACGCTACTAATTGGTTTGGTAGTGGAATAATATCAATACAATCCACTGGACAAGGAGCAACACAAAGTTCACAACCAGTACATTCTGCTGCAATTACTGTATGCATTAACTTAGCAGCCCCAACAATGGCATCTACTGGGCAAGCTTGAATACATTTAGTACAACCAATACACTCTGCCTCCCTTATATAAGCCAACTGAGCAGATGAACGCTCTTCAGCTAAAGCAATAACTGACCTATCTAATAATGCTGCCAATGCATTGATTGTTTCTTCTCCCCCTGGTGGGCACTTATTAATAGCATCACCATTAGCGATTGCTTCTGCGTAGGGTTTACATCCTTGATAACCACATTTAGTGCACTGAGTTTGGGGCAACAAAGCATCTATTAAGTTAATTAACTGCATTTGGTTATTTACACTTTTTAATTTAATTTCATCAGATTATTCACGGTCTAATAGTATACCTTAATAATGAGCCTTAGATAATTTCGTTATTGACTTTCAATTGTTATATAATAAACACCTATTTTTTATATGACTCAATAAACTATCCACCCAATACCAATAATAGTTAGGAGAAGTAATGAAACTGACCATGCCCCACTTTGAGCAAGCCTCTGTATTAGTAGTAGGTGATGTAATGCTTGATCGTTATTGGCATGGTGGTACCTCTCGTATTTCTCCTGAAGCTCCTGTACCTGTGGTTAAAATTAATCAGCGAGAAGATCGTGCTGGTGGTGCTGCTAACGTTGCCCTAAATATGGCAGCATTAGGTGCTAAAACATGGCTAATTGGTGCAACAGGCGAAGATGAAGCGGCTGACTCGTTAGCTGATAGTTTAGGCTCTGCTGGTGTAGAAACACACTTTCAACGTATTGCTGGACAACCCACTACTATAAAACTACGGGTAATGAGTCGTCATCAACAACTTATTCGTGTTGACTTTGAAGAAACTTTTGATATCAATAAAGAAGCACTGGCTAGTGAAGTTGAGAAACTTTTACCTTCAGTAAAGGTACTATTATTATCTGATTACGGTAAGGGCACATTAAAAAACCACCAACAATTAATAAAACTAGCTAAGCAACATAATATTCCTGTGTTAGTAGATCCTAAAGGTAATGACTTTACTATTTATAAAGGAGCTACCTTATTAACACCTAATCTATCAGAGTTTGAGGCCATTGTAGGTAAATGCCTTGATGAAAACCAACTGATTGAAAAAGCACAACAACTAATAGAGCATTTAGAATTAGGTGGCTTATTAATTACCCGTGGTGAACAAGGTATGACCTTGTTGCGTGATAATCAACAAGAATTACACTTACCTGCCCGTGCTCGTGAAGTATTTGATGTGACTGGTGCAGGTGACACTGTTATTTCTACCCTTGCAGCAGCTATAGCAGCTGGTATGGAATTAACTGAAGCAGTGGCCCTTGCCAACCTTGCTGCTAGCATTGTAGTCGCTAAATTAGGCACAGCCTGTATTAGCGCACCAGAATTACGCCGTGCTATTCAACGTGTTACGGGTAATGGTAAAGGTGTACTTAGTTTAGATCAGTTATTAATTGCTGTAGAAGATGCACGAGCACAAGGTGAGAAAATTGTTTTTACCAATGGTTGTTTTGATATTCTACATGCAGGTCACGTTGCCTATTTAGAACAAGCCAGAGCTTTAGGCGGTCGTTTAATTGTAGCCGTAAATGATGATGCCTCTGTAACGGCATTAAAAGGTGTTGGTCGCCCGATTAACTCAGTAGATCGTCGTATGGCTGTATTAGCTGGTTTAGGTGCTGTTGATTGGGTAACTAGCTTTGCTGACTCAACCCCAGAACGCTTACTGCAAGAAATTAGACCTGATGTGCTAGTAAAAGGTGGGGACTATTCCGTAGATGAAGTGGTAGGTGCTGATATAGTGCTAGCCTACGGTGGTGAAGTCAATGTATTAGGCTTAGTAGAAAATAGTTCTACGACGGCTATTGTTGATAAAATTAAAGGACAATAACTCCCTTAATTGATAAAAAACATGTTATTATTAACGTTTCGCCGGGAACGCCCGGCTTTTTTACGTCCATTTGAGTGAGTGACCGAGGACACAGATGACTAAGCTAGATCGCTGGCTGTTACCTGATGGTATAGAAGAAGTTTTACCCAATGAGGCTGCTTGTATAGAAACGGCTCGTCGCCGTATTTTAGATTTATTTGAGTGTTGGGGTTATGATTTAGTTATTACACCACATGTTGAATATATTGATGCACTGCTAACAGGTACTGCGCAAGACCTTGACTTACAAACCTTTAAAACCATTGATCCGTTATCAGGACGTTTATTAGGGTTTCGTAGTGATATTACACCACAAGTTACTCGACTTGATGCACATTGGTTAAAAGAAGAAACTCCTGCTCGCCTTTGCTATGCTGGCAGTATTCTGTTAACTAAGCCTAGGGCTCATACTACCTCTCGCAGCCCTATCCAATTAGGTGCTGAGCTGTATGGTGATAAAAGCACTACTAGTGACATCGAAATTATTAGCCTAATGTTAGAAACACTAGCATTAGCAAAAGTTGAAAATATCCATATGGATTTAGGCCATGTAGCTATTTTTAGGGGACTAGCCCAAGCATCTAACTTATCCAATGAATTAGAAAACCAATTATTTGATGCTTTACAACGCAAAGCCATTGATGAAGTTCGCCAGTTAACAGCTGATTTACCTAAAACTGAAGCAGCTATGTTTTGTGCCCTAACTACCCTTTGTGGTGGTGAAGAAGTTATTGCAAATGCTAAACAAGCATTAGCTAATGCCCCTGCCTCTGTATTAAAAGCTATTGATAAATTAGCTGAAATTGCTGAACAAATTACCTTACGCTATCCTCATATCACCCTTTACTTTGATTTAGGGGAATTACGAGGTTATCAATATCATACAGGTATTGTATTTGCTGCCTTTGTCCCTAATGTTGGACAATCCATTGCACAGGGTGGCCGTTATGATAGTGCAGGTATTGCCTTCGGACGCTCAAGACCAGCTACAGGTTTTTCAACGGACCTAAAAACATTAGTTAACTTAGGACAAGCTGATTTTACTAATACCAAACAAGTCATTTGGGCACCTTATGAAAATCAGCCAGCACTTTGTCAAAAAATTGCTGAATTACGTAAACAGGGTCAAAGAGTTATTCAAGCACTACCGAGTCAAGCATTAACAGAAGCCACTGAAATGGGCTGTGATCAGTATTTAGTATTTATTGAAAATAGTTGGCAAATAAAGCCAATCGTTGCGGGGAAATAATCATGGGTAAGAATGTTGTTGTACTTGGTACTCAATGGGGTGATGAAGGTAAAGGTAAAATTGTTGACCTTCTTACTGAAGATGCTGCTGCTGTTGTTCGCTATCAAGGTGGCCATAATGCTGGTCACACCTTAGTAATTGATGGTAAAAAAACTATTTTAAGACTTATCCCTTCTGGCATCTTACGTGACAATGTACAGTGCTTAATTGGTAATGGTGTAGTACTTGCTCCAGACGCATTCCTTAAAGAAGTAAAGGAATTAGAAGATAATGGTGTAAACGTGCGTGATCGTTTACATGTTAGTCCAGCCTGTTCGCTAATTTTACCTTACCATGTTGCTTTAGACCAAGCACGTGAAATTGCTAGAGGTGCTGCTAAAATTGGTACTACAGGTCGTGGCATTGGCCCTGCGTATGAAGATAAAGTAGCACGCCGTGGTTTACGTGTAGGTGACTTATTTCACCGTGAGCGTTTTGCGGCAAAATTAGGTGAGCTACTAGACTTCCACAATTTCTCACTAAAAAACTTCTACCATGCTAAAACTATTGATTTCCAAGAAACCTTAGAACAATGTATGGCTTATGCTGAGCAAATTAAGCCAATGGTGATGGATGTTACTGCGCGCTTACATGAGTTACGTCGTCAAGGTCAAAATATTATGTTTGAAGGCGCTCAAGGTGCTTTACTTGATATTGACCATGGTACTTACCCTTATGTAACCAGTTCCAATACTACCGCAGGTGGTGTAGCTACTGGTTCTGGCTTTGGCCCTATGTACCTTGACTATATTTTAGGTATCACTAAAGCCTATACTACCCGTGTTGGTTCAGGCCCCTTCCCTACAGAATTATTTGATGATGTAGGCGAACGCTTAGCAGAAAGAGGCAATGAGTTTGGTTCAGTAACAGGTCGTGCTCGTCGCTGTGGCTGGTTCGATGCTGTAATCTTACGTCGTTCTATCGAAATCAATAGTATCTCTGGTCTTTGCTTAACTAAATTAGATGTATTAGATGGTTTAGAGAGCATTAAAATCTGTACTGGCTATAAAGATGCTGATGGCAACTTATTATGTGATGCCCCTACTGATGCAGACAGCTATTTAGGCTTAACACCTGTTTATGAAGAAGTTGCAGGTTGGTCAGAATCTACTTTTGGTGCTAAATCATTAGATGATTTACCTGCTAATGCAGTGGCTTACATTAAGCGTTTAGGCGAACTAGTAGGTGCACCTATTGATATTATTTCAACAGGCCCTGATCGTGTTGAAACAATTATTTTACGTCATCCTTTCGCTTAATTTTTTCTTTCTTTAAAAAATAACCCCAGCAAATGCTGGGGTTATTTATTTCGATCATTAATTAATGATCATGTTCTAAATATTCAGGTTTCTTAGGAATTCTCCAGCTAAATGCAAAACAAATAACTAGCATCACAATTACATAGATAAAAAATTCATTTTGCACGCCTGCTTCTTTAAACTTCAAAGCAACCGCTGGTGCTGAACCACCAAATATAGCATTACCAATAGCATAAGAAAAACCTACACCTAATGCACGTACTTGAGTTGGAAACATTTCCGCTTTTACTAAACCACCAATGGAGGTATAGAAGCTAAGAATAAGCATCATTAAGATTAATAAAATAGCAATCATCACAGGTGAACTGGTCATTGACTGCATACCAAGTACCATAATAGGGTAAATACAAATAGCGCCTAAGCCACTAAATAATAGCATTGAAGCACGACGCCCTATACGGTCAGCTAAAGCACCAAAGAATGGTTGAGAAATCATAAAGGCAAATAAGGCAATAGTCATAATATAGCCTACTGTCTTACCGTCCACACCAATGCCTGTTAAATAAGTTTTTGAATAAACTGTAATAGTATAGAAAGCTAATGAACCACCAGCGGTATATCCCACAACAGTAACAAACGATTTCCAATGATCGCGAAATAAAGCTACTAAACTACCTGATTCCTCTTTAGCACGTTCTTCAGCTGTAGTAGTTTCTTCTAAAGTACGTCTAATCCAAAGTGATAAAATAGCTGCAAGACCACCAATAATAAATGGTATACGCCAGCCACCTCCTTCTAACTGCTCAGTTGTCATTACAGCTAATAGCACAACACCTAATAAGCTAGCTAATAACTGACCACCTGATAAAGTAACGTATTGGAAAGAAGCATAGAAACCACGATGTCCTCTTAATGCCACCTCACTCATATAAGTAGCAACAGCACCGTACTCACCACCTACTGATAAACCTTGGAATAAGCGTACTATTAATAATAGTACAGGAGCTAACATGCCCACTTGTTCATAGGATGGTAATAAGGCAAAACAGAAGGAGCTTGCACACATCATACTGATCGAAACCAACATGGACTGTTTACGGCCATATTTATCAGCCATCCAACCAAAAAGCCAGCTACCTATAGGACGCATAAAGAAACTAGCAGCAAAAACCCCCCATACATAAATTGCTTTAGTTGTTTCGGCCATGTCACGCGTTGTTAATGCTAGCTGAAATTTAACTGCAAACACTGAATAACTATAAAAATCGAACCACTCTACTAAGTTACCTGAAGCAGCACCTGCAATACCATAAATTCTTTTGCGACGCTCTTCTGGAGTATAATGCGGAAGTGTATTACTCATTATTATTGTCTCTACATCAAAAAAACAAACAAAAAACCCAAGCTTATTAGGATATTACAAAATATGACTAAAAAGCTAGCAAAGTTTTATACCATATCCAATAGACAAATCGTATTACCCAATGGGATTAGATAACACATCCATGTGTTATTTTAATTTATTAGAAAGAGTGCTCTAACGAAGGAAATGTACTGTCTTTTACTGCTTTGACATAAGCAGCGATAGCACCTTGAATACTTGCTTGACCCTCCATAAAGTTTTTGGAGAACTTAGGGGATTTACCTGCATAAATACCAATCATATCGTGTAATACAAGTACTTGCCCGTCACAATCAACACCAGCACCAATACCGATAGTTGGACAATGTAATGCTGTGGTTACTTCTTTAGCTAAAGCAGCAGGCACACATTCCATCAGAATCATTGCTGCACCTGCTTGTTCATGTTGCTTTGCATCTTCTAATAATTGTTTAGCTGCTGTATCTCCTTTACCCTGTACCTTATAGCCACCAAAAGCATTTACTGATTGAGGAGTTAAGCCTAAATGAGTACAAACAGGAATGCCTCTTTCTTGTAAAAAGCGTGTTGTTTCTACCATATAGCTACCACCTTCCAATTTCACCATATGAGCGCCAGCCGCCATTAATTTGCTGGCTGAGTCAAATGCTTGCTCTTTACTTTGTTGGTAACTGCCAAAAGATAAGTCTGCTAACACTAATGCATTTTTGGTGCCCCTAGCCACAATCTCGGTGTGATAACACATCTGCTCTAAGGTAACAGGTAAAGTAGACGAATGGCCTTGTACCGTCATGCCTAATGAATCACCTATCAACAAAATATCAACACCTGCCTCATCTAGTAATGTCGCAAAACTTGCTTCATAACACGTTAACATAGCAATTTTTTGTTGCTCTTTCTTCATTTTTTGTAAAGTTGATAAAGTAATCATATAGCCTCATTTGTCATTTTGTATCAATTAACTCTAAAATTAATTAATATTGCACATTGTTATTCAATTAGAATAACAAACTTAACCCTCTACCCTTGGAAATGATCATTATGTTAAAAAAGTTATTACTTTCTTTCTGTTGTATATTTATGCTCACCACACCAGCATTCGCAGAAACAAACCCAAGAGTTCTATTATCTACAAATATGGGTGATATAGAAATTGAACTATATCCACAGCAAGCCCCCATTACTGTAACTAATTTTTTAAACTATGTTAATAGTGGCTTTTATAATGGTACTATTTTTCATCGTGTGATACCTAACTTTATGATCCAAGGTGGTGGCTTTACTGAGGATATGTCACAAAAATCAACCTTAGACGCTATTAAGAATGAAGCTGATAATGGCCTAACCAATGATCGTGGTACTGTTGCTATGGCTCGTACAGGTATTGTTGATTCAGCTACAAGTCAGTTTTTTATTAATGTAAAAGATAATGATTTTTTAAACCATGGCAAACGTGATTTTGGTTATGCTGTTTTTGCTAAAGTAATTAGCGGCATGGAAGTTGTTGATAAAATTGCTGGCGTTAGAACAACCTATAGACAAGGTGCACGTGATGTCCCTGTTGATCCTGTTATTATCGTTTTAGCTAAACAACTCTAACTTATTAAAATGCCATATTATTAAAGGGATATATTATTCCCTTTAATAATTGTATAAATAAGTAAAAAAATACACATATTAAATCAAAAAACAACTCATTTAAAATAGTATCAAAATATTATAATAAATAATAAATAAAAAGTTGAGCTTCATGAGAGTTTTATACTTTATCGATAAAAACG